>DASTHJ010000515.1:0-5475 GCA_035718265.1 Steroidobacteraceae bacterium
TGCGGTACTTCGTGCGCCGACAGGAACGCCTGCAGCAGGATCCACTCGGAGACGAAGCCATTGAGCGGCGGCAGTCCGGCGATCGCCAGGGCGCCGACCAGCGTGAGCCATGCGACCCACGGCATGCGATGGATCAGGCCGCCGAGCCGGCCCAGGTTCCTCTGGCCGGTGGCGTGCAGCACCGAGCCGGTGCCGAGGAACAGCAGGCTCTTCATGAACGCATGGTTGATCGCGTGGTACAGCACCGCGATCAGCGCCAGCGCCGCGAAGGCCGGCAGCCCGGTGCCGCGGAACACGATGGCGAGCCCGACGCCGGTGAAGATGATGCCGAGGTTCTCGATGGAGGAGAATGCCAGCAGGCGCTTCATGTCGGTTTGCGCGGCGGCGAACACCACGCCATAGACGGCCGTGAACAGCCCGAAGCCGAGCGGCAACAGTCCCCACCACCACGCGGGGCTGGCGAGCAGGTCGAACGTGACGCGCAGCAGGCCATACAGCGCCGTCTTGAGCATGACGCCGCTCATCAATGCCGAGACGGGCGACGGCGCGGCCGGGTGCGCCTCCGGCAGCCACACGTGCAGTGGCACCAGGCCCGCCTTCGCGCCGAAGCCGAACAGCGCCAGGCAGAACGCGGCGCTCGCCCAGCCCGGCGGCAACCGTGCCTCGCGCATCGCGTCGAACGTGAACTGCCAGCTGCCGCCCTGCATGACGCCGAACGCCAGCAGCACGGCGATGGCGCCCAGGTGCGCGATCAGCAGATAGATGAATCCCGCGCTGCGGATCTCCGGGATGCGGTGCTGCGTGGTCACCAGGAAATACGACGACAGCGCCATCGTCTCCCAGGACACCATGAAGGTGTACGCATCGTCGGCGAGCAGCACGAAGCCCATGCTCGCGAGGAAGAAGTGGTACTGCAGGCCGAGCAGCCCGGGCGTGGTGGCTTCGCGGCTGCCGGCGCGAAAATAGCCGGCGCCGAACAACGAGATGCCGGTCGCGGCGGCGCCCAGCAGGAACAGGAACACGTCGCTGAGCGGGTCGCGACGCAGGTGCATCGGCAGGTCCGGCAGGCCGAGCGGCAGCACGAGCTGCGCGGCGGGCGTGGTGATGGCGCACAGCGCGATCACCGCCAGTGCCGCGCCGATGCAGGCGCCGAGCGGAAACAGCACGCGCCGCGCCAGCGCGATGCTCGAGGGCCGCAGCAGGCCGAGCACACCGGTACCTGCCCATGCGGCGAGCAGCGAAACCGATGCGATCAGCGCGGAAGAAGACCCGATTGCCACCAGGTGCCCGACGGAGTGGGACCGGCACGTAGTGTTGCAGGATGTGGATCAAATGTGAATACTATTAACATCTGATGCGCACCCCGCGGGGTTTCTCTTGGTGGTCAAAGAACGCGGACTGGAACAACGCACCGCGCGGCTCACGATCCTGATCGATCCCCGCAAGAAGGCGGTTTTCGAGCGGCTGTGTGCCCAGGAGGATGCGACGCCGTCGCAGGTGGTGAGGCGGCTGCTGCGCGCCTACATCGAATCGCGCACCGGCAAGGCCTGGTCGCCGGATGACGAGACCAGCCCGGCGTCGCGCCGCCGCAGCGGCTGAAGCGGCTCGCTAACCGCCCGAGGAGGCGAGCTCATCGGCGACCGCGGCGGCCGCGAGCCACGTGACGTGCACGCGGTGTTCCCGTCCGTCCGTCACCAGCTCGACGACATTGCGGCCGGATTTCTGCGGATGCCCGTCGACGGTGAGCTGCATGGCCGCGCCGGCGACCTGCCGGTCGACCGTGATGAGATAGGGCGTGCCGCGATGCCGGTAGCGGATCGTGTATCCGGGCCAGTCGGCCGGTACGCAGGGTGCGAGCCACAGCTGGTTGTCGCGCAGGCGCAAGCCGAGGATCCACTCGAGAGCCGCGCGATACGTCCAGCCCGCCGAGCCCGTGTACCAGGTCCAGCCGCCGCGACCCTCGTGCGGCGCTTCGCCGTACACGTCGGCCGCCATCACGTAAGGCTCCACCTTGTAGCGCTGCGCGTCGGCGCGCGAGCTCGCGCGGCGCACCGGATTCAGCATCGAGAACACTTCGAGAGCGCGCTCCGCCTTGCCTTGCTGGGCGAGCGCGATCACGGTCCAGGCGGCGGCATGCGAGTACTGCCCGCCGTTCTCGCGGATGCCACGCGGATAGGCCTTCACGTAGCCCGGCTCCTGCAGCGACTTCTCGAACGGCGGCGTGAACAGCAGCGCCAGCGGCGGATCGCGCTTCAGCAGGTGGGTTTCCAGCGATTCCATGGCGCGCGCGGCGCGCGCCGGATTGGCCGCGCCGGAGATCACGCTCCAGGACTGCGCGATGGCATCGATGCGGCATTCGTCGTTTTCCGCCGACCCCAGTGGCGTGCCGTCGTCGTAGAAGCCGCGCCGGTACCAGTCGCCGTCCCAGGCGTGCTGCTCGAGCGCGGCGCGCAGGCGCGACGCGTGCGCCAGCCACGCGCCGGCGAGCGCCAGGTCGCCGCGTTCGCGCGCGATCGGCGCGAACGCCATGAGCGTCGCATGCAGGAACCAGCCCAGCCACACGCTCTCGCCGCGGCCGTGTTCGCCGACGCGGTTCATGCCGTCGTTCCAGTCGCCGGTGCCGATCAGCGGCAGGCCATGCGGACCCAGCGACGCACCCTCGAGGCCGCGCCGGCAATGCTCGAACAGCGGGGCGGTTTCGCGCGACGGCAGCGGCTCGAAGAAGGCATCGTGTTTTTCGCGCGGCAGCGGCGGGCCTTCGATGAACGGCACCGGCACGTCGAGGATGTCGCGATCGCCCGTGACCTGCACATAGTGCGCGGTGGCGTAGGCCAGCCAGACACGGTCGTCGGAGATGTGCGTGCGCACGCCCTGGCCGCTGTGCGGCAGCCACCAGTGCTGCACGTCGCCTTCCGGGAACTGGCGCGCGGCCGCGCGCAGGAGCTGCTCGCGCAGCAGCTGCGGATGCGTGAGGCCGAGCGCCATCGCGTCCTGCAGCTGGTCGCGGAATCCGTAGGCGCCGCTCGCCTGGTAGAACGCGGCGCGCGCCCAGGTGCGGCAGGACAGCGCCTGGTACAGCAGCCAGCCGTTGAGCATCAGGTCGAGCGCGCGATCCGGCGTGCTCACCTGCACGGTGTCGGTGATCTCGCTCCAGCGCGCGCGGGTCTGCTCCAGCAGCGCGTCGAAGTCCGCGGCACGGTACCGCTGCACCAGCTCGCGGACGGCGGCCTGCGATTCCGCCTGGCCGAGCAGCAGGAGGAAGCTGGTACTCGCGCCGGGCTCGAGCTCGAACCGGCTGCGCAGCGCTGCGCAGGGATCGAGCGCGGCGCCCGACTTGCCGCCGAGCGGCGTGCCGGCGACCAGCGCCAACGGTGCGTCGAGCGTTCCGTGCCGGCCGAGGAATTCACGGCGGTCGCAGGTCCACTCGTGCTGGCGTCCGCCGAGATCGGCGAACGCCACGCCGGCAAACGCCGGGTTCCACGGATTGCGCGCCAGCAATGCGCCGCTCCCGGCGTCCCGGTCGGTGATGATGTGCGCGGCGCTCGCGCCGCGTGACGGCGCCAGCACCCACTCGACGTATGCGGTGACGGACAAAACGCGCCGGCGCGCCGAGTCGTTGCGCACCACCAGGCGGCCGAGCTTGACGGGTTCGTCGCCGGCCACCAGCAGCGTGAGCTCCAGGCCGATGCCGTGCGAACGCTGCTGGAAGCGGCTGTAGCCGAAGCCGTGCGCGCAGGCGTAGTGCGCCTGCTCGTGGCGGATGGGAGCGGGTGTCGGCGTCCACAGCTCGCCGGTCTCCTCGTCGCGCAGGTAGATAGCCTCGCCGGGACGGTCGCTGACCGGGTCGTTGCTCCACGGCGTGAGCGCGTTCTCGCGGCTGTTGCGCGCCCACGTGTAGCCGCCGCCGTCGGTGGACACGTGGAAGCCGAAATGCGGATTTGCGATCACGTTGATCCACGGCGCGGGTGTCGGCGCGCCGCCGGCGCCCGACACCACGTACTCGCGACCGCCGGTGCCGAATCCGCCGATGCCGTTGAAGAATTCGAGATCGCGGGCGCCTTCGACCTCGGTGGGAAACGCCGTCGTGGCCGACGCGCGCCGCGGCGCACGCGGTGCATCGACCGGCGTCGCCTGCATGCGCTCGACCTGGTCGGCGAGACTGCCGCGACGCCCGGCCAGAACCACGCGCGCCACCGCCAGCAATTGCGTGCGGGTCTCGGCGCTGACCAGGTCGCTGCGCAGGACGAACACCTTGCCGCGCGTGTCGGCGCCGGCGACGCGCGGCCGCGCCTGCGCGGTGCGCACCATGGATTCCAGCGCAACCTGCAGGTCCTGCACGTAGGAGGCGCCACGATCGTTGAGGAACACCAGGTCCACCGACAGCCGCTTCATGCCCCAGTACTCGTGGGCCTGCAGCAGCTGGCGCGCCACCTGCAGGTCCTCGTTCTCCTCGATGCGCATCAGCACGATGGGCAGGTCGCCGGAGATACCCTGCGACCACAGGCCCTGTGGTCCCGCGGCGCCATGCCGGATGGCATCGGCCGGCGAGCGCGCGGCGGCGTCGGCGAACAGGATGTGCCCGGCGAGCTGCTGGAACAGGTTGGCCTGCGAGGCATCGATGCCGAGATGGCGCAACTGCACCTGCGCCTGCGTCCAGGCCAGCGTCGCGGCGCGCGAGTGTGCCGTCGGGTCGCGATGCTTGTCGGCGAGCTCCAGCACCTGCTCGCGGCTCGGGGCGACGCAGGTCCAGAACGCGAGGCGCACGGTGCCGCCGGCCGGCACCTTCACGCGGTAACGCAGCGCGAACACCGGGTCGAGCACGGTGCCCACGCAACCGGACAGCGAGTGGCCTTCCAGCATCGCCACCGGCGCGCGCAGCTCGCGGCCGCGCCCGATGAAGCGCGCGCGATCGGTTTCGTATTCGGGTGCGCCGGCGGTGGTGCCTTCGATGACCGCGTGGTGCGAGACCCAGACTTCGGGCTCGTCCGGTGCGCGGCGCCGGCGGTTGGCCAGCAGCACGGCATGGCGCTCCACGAATTCGGTGCGCACGAACATCTTCGAGAAGGCGGGATGCGCGACGTCGGCGGCCTGCGAGCCGAGCACCAGTTCCGCGTACGAGGTCACGTCGATCTCGCGCGCGCGACTCGAGGCGTTGCTGATCGACAGCCGGCGCACCTCGGCGTCCTCCTCCGATGACAGCTGCACCTCGAGCGTGGTGACCAGGTCGCCGTCGGCGCGGATGATCTCCGCGCGATCCTCGGTGAAGCTCACCTCGTACGAGGTCGGCTGCACGGCACAGGGCTGGAAGCCCGCCGACCACACGCGGCCGTTCTCCACCTCGCGCAGCAGGAAATAACTGCCGGTGTCGTCGCGCGTCGCGTCTTCGCGCCAGCGCGTGACGGCGAGGTCGTTCCAGCGGCTGTAGCCGGCGCCGGCGGCCGTGAACAACACGGAGTAACGGCCGTTGGAGAGCAG
>DASTHJ010000516.1:0-6595 GCA_035718265.1 Steroidobacteraceae bacterium
GAACGCGGGTACGTCCAACCAGGAAGAGAGTGCGGTACTTGCGGATGCGACCGATTTGTCCGTAGGCCAGCGAAAGCGATTCACGAAGATTCTCGGGTGAGGAAGTGGGTGTTCGTAGATAGAACGACTCCTTGGGTCCCACTTGGTTCACCCGGCGATAGAAAATCAGCTCGCCGGAATCGTTGGACAGCGCACGCAGCTTCAGGCGCCCGTTGTCGCAATTGAAGAACGTATCGTCCTGCGCCAGCTCGAGCGGCCCGCTCGTGGCCATGGCGGCGACGATCGGCGCATACATGCCGACGTTTTCGACGCGTGCCTTGATCTCGATGTTGCGCGGCATGAAACGGCAGATCCCTCGATTCCGTCGGCACATTCCAACACGTGCCCGTGGAGGCCGATCAATCGGAAAAAGTCGTAGCGGAAGTGCGGAATGCCCCGTCAGGTCTTCAGGCGCACGCCGCCGGTGGCGCGCGGCGGCTCATTGGCGCGCAGCGCGGCATCGATCGAGATGCGGCCGGCCCCGTATGTCGCCAGGTACAGACCGATGGCGACCAGGCAGCCCGACGGGAAGATGCCGCGCATCCCGCCCTGGTGGTCCACCATGGCGATGGCGATCACGAAATGCACGGCGCAGAGAATCCCCGCCCAGCGCGTGAAAAGCCCCAGCACGAACGCCATCCCGATCGCCAGCTGCAGGTACACCGACAGCGGCGCCATCAGCCGCGGGCTCGCAAAACCGTGCCTGCCGAGGAAATCCACGAATTCCTGCATGCGCTCGCCATTGGTGACGTTGTCCCAGACGCCCCAGATCAGGAACAGGCCGACGAACAGCCTCATCAGGAACAGCGTGAAGTCGCCAAGTCTTTGAGCGGAAGCGAGGAACAGCATTTTGCGCATGACGCGCAAGACTAACTGCGCGCGGCCTCAGGGGACAGTCGCACGGGGCCACCAGCCCCGTCGGCGTTCGGCGACGGCCTTTCTTCCTACGGGCGAGGCCGCGCCAGCAGGGGTACATGGCCGGGCTGCGCGGCCACCCGCCCGAGCCATTGCCGCACGTGCGGGAATGCCGTGAGATCGTGGCCGCCGTCCCCGGCCACGTGCGAGTAGGCGTAAAGCGCAATGTCGGCGATCGAGTAGCGCTCGTTGACGAAGAACTGCCGCGATGCAAGGTGCTGCTCCATGACCTCGAAGGCCGCCCGGCCCCTGGCGAGCCGCTCCGGCAGCTCGGCGCGGCGCGGTGAATCGGCCGGCAGGTGCCGCACGATGTAGCGCGGTGTCGCCACGAACGGCTCGTGGCTGTACTGCTCGAAGAACATCCACTGCAGCACCTGCGCGCGGCCGAGCTGGGTGGACGGGACGAAGCGCGAGCCCTCGGCCAGGTACCAGAGGATGGCGTTCGACTCCGCGAGGCAGGTGCCGTCGTCGAGCTGCAGCGTCGGGATGCGACCGTTCGGGTTGCGCCGCAGGAACTCGGGCGTGCGCGTCTGGCCCTTGTCGATGTCGAGCTCCGTCCACTGGTACTGCATGCCGAGCTGCGCGAGCAGCAGCCGCACCTTGTAGCCGTTGCCGGAATCGAGGTAATCGAACAAGTGCATCGCGCGTCCCCGGGGTTGTTGGTATTGCCGGCAGTATCGATCGCCGCCGCGCGGGCCGCGACGAGGAAGGTTTTTCGCTGAGGCCAAGATATTCTTGTGTTTGGAGGAACCACCAGTTGGCCAGAAGACTTCCGCCCCTGAATGCCCTGCGCGCCTTCGAGGCCTCGGCGCGGCTCGGCAGCTTCGTCGCAGCCGCGCGCGAGCTGCGCGTCTCGTCGGCCGCGGTCAGCCAGCAGGTCCGGCGGCTCGAGGAATACCTCGACACCACGTTGTTCCAGCGCCTGGCGCGCGGCCTGGCGCTCACCGACCAGGGCCGGGACTATCTACCGGAACTGTCCGCGGGCTTCGAGCTGCTGGGCGAGTCGACCGCGCGCGTGCGCGCCAAGCGCGCCGACGGCGTGCTGACCCTGACCACGCTGGCCTCGTTCGCGAACGGCTGGCTGCTGCCGCGGCTGCACCGCTTCCGCGAGCGCGCGCCGCGCATCGACGTGGTGCTGCGCACCTCGCGGCACCTCATGGATTTCCGCCGCGACGCCATCGACCTCGCGATCCGCTTCGCGCCCGGACCCGGCCGCGGCCTGCACGGCGAGCTGCTCTGTCGCGAAGAGCTGTTCCCGGTGGCGAGCCCGCAGCTGTTCCGTGACGGGCGCATTCCCGACACCCTGGCCGCGCTCGCCGACTACCCGCTGCTGCACGACATCGACGCCGGGCCCGAGCAGCCCTGGCTGGGATGGCGCGGCTGGTTCGAACGAGCGGGCCTGGCGACGGCGGACGTGGGCCGCGGCCCGCAGTTCAGCGACTCGGTGGTGCTGATCAGCGCGGCGGTCGCGGGACTGGGCATCGCGATCGGGCGGGCGCCGCAGGTCGGTCCGCTGCTGGCGCGCGGCCAGCTGGTACGCGTCACGTCCGCGACCTGGATGTCGCCCTGGAGTTATTTCCTCATGGCGCCGCCGGCGCACTTCAAGCGGCCCGTGGTGCGCACCTTCGTCGATTGGGTGCTGGCAGAGGCGCGTTCGCCCGACTCAGCTGGAGCTTAGGCGGGCGCGCGCCGCGGCCAGCAGCGCGCGCGAATAGCGCCGGTGGAAGCCGAGCAGCGCGCTGAAGCGCCTCTTGAGCCGCGGTCGCCCGCTTCGCCGGTCGACGCGCGGCACGATGGCCGAGCCGAAATACAGTCGCGTGGCGCCGCCGCCAACGTGCGGCTCCAGCATGAGCCAGGAGCGCGTGTTGCCGTAGAGGTCCCTCAGCAGCAACTGGTTGGGCGCGCTCGCCTCCACGGTCCAGGCGGCGAACGTGTCGCGTTCACCGCGCGCCAGCTGCCAGGCCTCCGCGTCGCTCGACGGTTTCGCGACCAGCCACCGCAGGATCCGCATGGGTCACAACGACAGCGGCAGCTCCAGGTGCCGCGCGTACATCATGTCGCGGTGTTCGAGCAGCACGGGATCGAGCGCTGCGGCCGTCGCCGGGTCCAGCCATTCGAACGCGGCGCGCGCACCCGGATGCATGGCGCACTGCGCGTCCGGCAACGGATTGAACAGCCCCATGAATGCCGCGCTGTAGATGTCCACGGCACTCAGCTCATCGCCCAGGTAGTAGGTCTGTCCGGCGTCCCGCCGCGCACGCAGCGCCGCGGCGAGTTCGCCCAGCAGCTGCACGACGCGCGCGGCGTTCGCCGCCGCTGACGCGGGATCGTAGCCATACTTCTTGCCGAGATAGCCCGCGATGCGTTCGTTGAATCCGCCGGCCCTGGTGAGGCCGGCATGCACGAGCTGCAGGCGGCGATTCCAGCCCAGGCCGCCGGGCGCGCAGAACTTCTCCGCCAGCAACAGGGCACGCGCGCGCGCCTCGGGCTGCAACGGCAGCAGCGCGGGCGTCGGCGCCAGGCGTTCCGCCAGCATCAGGATCTCCGCCCAGCCGGAGCGCGGCGGCTCGTCGTCGTACATGGCCACCGGACCGCTGAGGTCGCGCGTCCAGGACTTGAGCGCCTCGTTGTCGTACTCCAGGCGCACGGCGACGAAGTCGATGCGCTTGACGTGGAAGATGCCTTTCGCCGCCTCGCCCCAGGGGCTCGGCACCTGGCCGATGACTACCATGCGCAGGCCGCGGCGCGCGATGGCCTGCTCGACGCTGAGATACTGGACGCTCACGTCGTGAGCTTGTCGCGACAGCGGATGGGCCTCAAGCGCCGGCAAACGAATTCAGTCGCCGGGTTTGCTTGACAGCGGAGCCGCCGATCAGCCGTACAGCTGGGCCAGGTAGACATCGAGATCGCGATCGGAGAAGCAGCAGAAGATGACCTCGTCGAATGTGCCGGCCCGTGGCAGCACTGCTTTCACGGTGTCCACGGCAATTCGCGCCGCCTGCTCGACCGGATATCCGTAGATGCCGGTGCTGATGCCCGGAAACGCAATCGAGCGCAGGCCATGCGCGCTCGCCAGCTCGAGCGAGCGGCGATAGCAGGAGGCCAGCAGGTCGGGCTCGCCCGCGTGGCCGCCATTCCACACCGGACCGACGGTGTGGATCACGTGTTGCGCCGGCAGCCGGTATCCGCCGGTGATCTTCGCGTCGCCGGTCTCGCAGCCCCCCAGCAGCCGGCACTCCTGCAGCAGTTCCGGACCCGCGGCGCGATGGATGGCGCCGTCGACGCCGCCGCCGCCGAGCAACGACGAATTCGCCGCGTTGACGATGGCGTCGACCAGCAGCGTGGTGATGTCCGCCCGGATGGCCTGCAGATTCGCGCGCGAATTCGCCGGCATCGCGCTCACCGCGGCAGGTCGGGCGGACGGCGCAGCTTCGTGGCCTGCTCGTATGCGTACGAGAAGCGGATCAGCGCAGGTTCGGTCCACGCGGTGCCGATGAACGACACACCGACCGGCAGGCCCTTGACGAAGCCCATCGGCACCGTGATGTGCGGATAGCCCGCCACGGCCGCCGACTGCGACGCGCCGCCGCCCGTGTAGTGGTCGCCGTTGACGAGGTCCGTGGTCCAGGCGGGGCCGGTGGTCGGCGCGACCAGCGCGTCGAGCTTGTGCGCCTTGAGCAGCGCGTCGATGCCCTGCGGGCCGGCCAGGGATTTGGCGAGCTTCGCGGTGGCGATGTATTTCGCATCGGTCAGAGGCCCCTTGCCCTGCGAGGCAAGGAAGATTTCCTGGCCGAAGTGCTGCAGCTCGCGCGCGGCCTGCTTTTCATTGAACGCGATGAGCTCTTGCAGTGTGTGCGGCGCGTCGATGCGCGTCGCCAGGTACTTGTTGAGCCCGTCCTTGAATTCGTAATGCAGCACTTCGAGCTCCGCGTCGTCGAGCTCCTTGCCGCTCTTGATCTCGAGCTTGTCGACGATGACCGCGCCCTGGGCACGCATGGCCTCGATCGCCTGGTCGAAGAGCTTGTCGACCCGGTCGTCGAAACCGGCGAGATTGCGTACCACGCCGATGCGCGCGCCACGCAGCCCATCGGCCTTCAGGAATTGCGAGTAGTCGACGTCCGTCGGTCGCGCCTTCACCGTGCTCGCCGGATCACGTGGATCGGCGCCGACCATCGCATTCAGCAGCGCGACCGCATCCGCCACCGAGCGCGCCATCGGGCCGGCCGTGTCCTGGCTGGCGGAAATCGGGATCACGCCGCTGCGGCTCACGAGGCCTACCGTGGGCTTGATGCCCACGAGACCGTTGATGGAGCTCGGGCAGACGATGGAGCCATCCGTCTCCGTGCCCACGGCGACCACTGCGAAATTGGCGGCGATGGCCGCCCCCGAGCCCGAGCTCGAACCGCAGGCGTTGCGATCGAGCGCATACGGGTTGCGCGTGAGCCCGCCGCGACCGCTCCAGCCGCTGGTCGAGCGCGTCGAGCGGAAATTGGCCCACTCGCTCAAGTTGGTCTTGCCCAGGATCACGGCGCCCGCGGCGCGCAGCTTCGTGACCAGGAAGGCATCCTGCGCGGGACGGGAATTCACCAGCGCCAGCGATCCGGCCGTGGTGAGCATGCGGTCTGCGGTGTCGATGTTGTCCTTGAGCAGCACCGGGATGCCATGCATGGGGCTGCGCGGCCCGGAGCGCGCGCGCTCCGCGTCGAGCTCCGCGGCGATCTTCAGCGCGTCCGGATTGACCTCGATGATCGAGTTGATGTTCGGGCCGTGCGCGTCGAGGGCGTCGATGCGCGCCAGGAATTGCTCCACCAGCTGGCGCGACGTGGTCGTGCCGCGCGACATCTCCGCCTGCAGCCTGGCGACGGCATCGCCGTCCCAACCGTCTTGGGCGAAGGCCTGCAGGGGCGCCAGGGCCAGCGCGGCGATCAGCAGAATGAATCGAAGTCTCATCGAATTCTCCCGCGGCCGATTCACGTCAGTCACAGTGGAAGTAGAAGCGATTGCCATCCGGGTCCTCGATCGTGAACTGCGTGAGCCCCCAGGGCTTCTTCTCCAGCGGCTCGGCAATGTGCGCGCCCGCGGCCTGCAGGCTCGCGTAGATGGCTTCGATGTCGGGCGCATGGACCCAGTGGACCGCGGGCTCGAACGCACCGCCGCGCCGCCTGAAGAAGATGGCGGTCTGGTCACGGTTGACCGCGCCGATCTCGCCGCCCGGATACAGCCAGCCCACTTCGAACCCGAGCTTGTCGCGGTAATAGGCCTGCGCGCGCTCCACGTCCTTCACCGGCAATTCCGGTGTCGGACTGTTGAACCGGAAGGCGCTAAGGGATGCTTTTGCCTGCATAAGAACTCCTTGGCCATCGAGCGGTCCGGGTGTCTTCGCGCTTCTCTACAATGGCCGCATGACCCGACGTGGCTGGTTGTTGTTCGTCGCCCTCGGCGTGCTCTGGGGCATGCCCTATCTGCTGATCCGCATCGCGGTCGGCACCGTCGATCCGCTGGTGGTCGCGGGTTCGCGGACGCTGATCGGCGCGCTGCTCCTGCTGCCGGTGGCGCTGCATCGTAACGCGCTCGGCGCGGCGTTTCGCAACTGGAAGTGGCTGCTGGCATTTACGGCCGTCGAGATCAGCGTTCCCTGGGT
>DASTHJ010000517.1:0-2711 GCA_035718265.1 Steroidobacteraceae bacterium
GGCCACCACGCCGCCGATGGCGTCGGAGCCATACAGCGACGAGGCCGAGCCGCGGACGATCTCGAACCGCTTCAACAGGTCGATGTCGACCCCGTCGCGCGTGGCGTTCGAGTAGCTGCCGATGGAAAAGGTATCCGGCACGCGCACGTTGTCGATCTCGATGAGCACGCGATTGCCCTCGATGCCGCGGATGTTGAAGTCGGCGAGCGCGAAGCGATCCGGACGATTGCGCACGGATACGTTGGGCTCGTAGCGGACCAGGTCGCGGATGTCGCCGTCGAGCCGCCGTTCGACGTCGTCCGAGGCGAGCACGGTGACCGTGGCTGGAACCTCCAGCAGCGGCGTCGCGATCTTGGTCGCGCTCACCGTGACCTCGGTCAGCGAGGGATCGGGATCGGCCGCGCAAGCCGCGCCGCAAAAGACACATGCCGCGAGCCACGCGGCGGGGAGACGATTCGTGTGAATGGGCATGCCAACCTCAAATATCGCGCGAAGCGCGGGGCTGGCTGCCTGGGTGATCCGCCGGGGGAAACTGGCGGCGCCTGGGTGGCTGACCGTGTTGTGTGTTAGTTAGTCAGTCGGGACCTATTTCGTCAGGATGAGCTTGCCGCTGCGCGTGCCCCGCAGCAGGTAGCGCTCGGCCGCGTGCTCTATCCAGACGCGATGCGCGCCGGCGAGCAGCTCCTTGGTGGACACGACGCGTTCCGCGTTGCCGCGCGGGGCGGCGGGCGACACGGCAGGCGCCGGTACAGCAGCCGACTCTTTACTGTGTGATGGACACATCCGAGAACTCAAATAAGAACGCTTCTCATTTGCGGTAAAGGATAAGACCGACAAGGCCTGCATTGCAAGCTCGAGTCTCCTCAACGACTTGGAGAGCGCTGATCCGTCAGAAGGGCTTTACGACCACCAGGATGACGATCCCGATGAGCAGCAACGCCGGCAGCTCGTTGAAAATGCGGTACCAGCGTTCCGGCCGCGAATTGCGGTCCGCGGCGAACTGCTGCAGCAGTGCATAGCACGCGCCGTGATAGGCGATGAGCAGGAACACCAGCAGCAGCTTGAGCTGCAGCCAGCGCATGAGCAGATAGTCGGGGGCGACTGCCAGCATCGCCACACCGAATCCCAGTGCCAGGATTGCCGCGAAGGTCATCAGCCGGAACAGCTTGCGTTCCATGACCTTGAAACGCGCATTGCCCGCGGGATCGTCGACCGAGCCGTGCTGGATCTGGGCGTGATAGACGAACAGCCTGGGCAGGTACAGCAATGCCGCGAACCAGCTGATCACGCTCACGACGTGGAATGCCTTCAGCCAAAGCATGCCTGCGCTCCGGAAGAAGCTGCGGCTCGGGGATCGGTGCGGTCGCGCAGCACCAGGCCTTGCAACGCGGCCACGTGCCCGGCGCGCGCGTTCAGCGCGGGGACGTACTGGTACTGCTCCCCGCCCGCGGCGAGGAAGGCATCGCGGTTCTCCATGCCGATTTCCTCCAACGTCTCCAGGCAGTCCGCGGCGAAGCCGGGACAGATCACGCTGAGCCTGCGCACGCCGCGCCGCGCCAGCGCGGCCACTGCCTCGATGGTGTACGGCTGCAGCCAGCTCGCGCGCCCGAAGCGCGACTGGAACGACACGCTCCAGGCGTCGCTCGCGAGGCCCAGCCGCTGCGCCAGCAGCGCCGCGGTGCGCTCGCACTGGCGCCGGTATGGATCGCCCTGCGCCACGAAGCGCTCGGGAATGCCATGGAAGGACATCAGCAGGTGAGCGCTCGCGCCCGATTGCACACCGTGATCGCGCACGCTCGCGGCCAGCGCCTCGATGTAGCCGGCGTCGTCGTGGTAGTCGGAGATGAAGTGCAGCGCGGGCACGTGGCGCAGGCGGCGCAGCGCGGCGCTCACCTGGTCGAAGACGGCGCCCGTGGTCGCGCCGCAGTACTGCGGAAACATCGGCAGCACCAGGATCTCGGCGACGCCGGCGCCACGCAGCGACTCGATGGCCTGCGCGACGCTCGCGCCGCCGGTGTACAGCATCGCCAGCGCCACCGGCATTCCCTGCGGGCGCAGCGCCAGTTCGAGTCCGCGCCGCAATGCCTCGCTCTGCACGGCGAGCGGCGAACCTTCGGGCGTCCAGATCGCCGCGTATTTCCGCGCACTGGCGCGCGGCCGAAGGCGCAGGATGATGCCGTGCAGGATGGGCCACCAGAGGAACCGCGGGATCTCCACCACGCGCGGATCGCCCAGCAGCCCGGCGAGGAACGCGCGCACGTCGCGCGTCGCGAGCGAGGCGGGCGTGCCTGAGTTCACCAGCAGCACGCCCTTCACGGGTCTTTCACCCACTCGCGCGGCTCGAGGTATTCCGCAAGTCGCGCTTCGGCCGAGCCAGCCTCCGGCCGCCAGTCGTAGCGCCACTCGGCGCGCGGCGGCAGCGACATGAGCAGCGATTCGGTGCGCGCCTGCGATTGCAGGCCGAAGCGCGTGCCGCGATCGAACGCCAGGTTGAATTCGACGTAGCGTCCGCGTCGCAGGCGCTGGAACTCCTGCTCGCGCGCGCCATACGGCAGGTCGGCGCGCCGCCGAACGATGCGCACATAAGCGTCGAGATAGGCATCGCCGATGCGGCGGATCAGCGCGAAGCAATGCTGGAAGTTGCCGCCGATCTCGGCGGTGGTGTCGTTCAGGTCGTCGGCGAACAGCCCGCCGATGCCGCGCGTCTCGCC
>DASTHJ010000518.1:0-2193 GCA_035718265.1 Steroidobacteraceae bacterium
GAAGCGCCCAGCAGGATGGCGAGCTGCCCGGCCATTGCGAAGGCCAGCATGTGCATCGTTTGCGGCAGGTAAGTCACACTGAGCTGCGCGACCACACACAGGATGATCCCGGCGATGGTCAGGGCGCATGTGATCCGCGTGCCCGTGAAATAGCTGTAGACCAGCCGCGCCACCGTCCTCATCGGTGCAGCTCCAGGAAGATTTCCTCGAGGCCGAGCGCTTCTGCCCGCACGCTCAAGCCCTGCGACTCCAGCGTGCGTTGCCGCTCGAAATTCCAGTCGCGCACCACGGCTGTCGCGAATCCGTCCTCACGGCGCAACGACATCGCGCCCGGGACTTCGAGCGATTCGAGGCTCGCCGCCGCGCCTTGCAGATGAAGACGCACCACGCCCTCCTTGAGCGAATCGAGATCACCCTGCCAGTCGAGCCGACCACCTTTCAGGATCCAGATGCGATTCGCCAGGCGCTCGATGTCCGACACGATGTGCGACGAGAACACGATGGCGCGATCGCCGCCCGCCGAGGCGTCGACGAGCTGCTCGAGGAACTGCCGCCGCGCCAGCGGATCGAGGCTGGCCACCGGCTCATCCAGCACCAGCAGGTCCGGCTGGTGCCCGAATGCCAGCAGGATGGACAGCTTCTGCCGCTCGCCCACGGACATCTCCTTGATGCGCGCCCGGGGATCGACGCCCCACTCGCCGCACAGCCGCGTGACCAGGTCCGCGTCCCAGCGTGGATAGAACGAGGCGATGACGCGCAACTGGTCTGCCACGCTCAGGTGCTCGAGCAGTTCGTCCTGCTGCGGCACGAAACCCACGCGCACTTTCACCTCGCCCGGCATCGACAGGCTCGGATGACCGAAGACGCTCACGCCGCCGGACGTGGGCGGCGTGAATCCGAGCATCAGCTCGAGCAGCGTGGTCTTGCCGGCGCCGTTCTTGCCCAGAAGGCCGATCACGTCGCCGCGCGACACCTCGAACGACAGGTCGTCGATGACCGCGCGCGGGCCGAAAGCCTTGCTCAGATGCGATGCCTGCACGGCCGCTTCACTCATCGTGGTTCTCCCAGTTGTGGCGCACACTCCTGACCAGCTCCGCCTCGCTCAGCTCGAGCTGCTTCGCCGCGAGCACGGTCTGCTCGACCAGCGGCTGGATCTGCTGCAAACGTTTGGCGAGCGGCGAGGCATTGCGCGACTTCGCCGCCACCGTCATCGGCCGCCCACGATTGCGCTCCAGCAGACCTTCCGCCTCGAGCAGGCTGTAGGCCTTGGAAATCGTCATGGGATTCACGGCGTGGCGGACGGCCAGGTCGCGCACCGACGGCAGCTCGGCGCCGGGGGCGAGCTGGCCGCTCGCGACCATGCGCCGCACCTGGTCGAGGATCTGGCGGTAGATCGGTATGCCGGAATGCGGGTTCAGTACGAACACGGACTCGCCTCGTGAACACGTGTATCAATACTGTAATACACATGCACGGACGTGTCACGCGACACGCGTCACGTTTCGATGCGGGCCGGCGGCCGGCGCGCCGCCGGCCTCACTCCAGGTCCCGGGCGTACTGGATGAAGCCGAAATTCCGCGCCACCTTGTCGTACAGCGTGCGGCCCGGCGTATTGGTGGTGTGTGTCAGCCAGTACACGCGCCGGCAGCCCGCCTGCTTCGCCTGCTCGCAGGTGGCCTCGATCAGTGCGCGCCCGATGCCGTGGCCACGCTCCTCCGGCGCCGTCAGCAGGTCGTTCAGATAGCAGGTCGGCTCGATGCGCGTGGTGCTGCGATGGAATATGTAGTGGCTCAGGCCCACGAGCCGGCCGTCGAGCTCCGCCACCAGGCAATGCACGGGTTCGTGCGCATCGAAGAAGCGCCGCCAGGTAGTTTGGGTGACCTCGTCCGGCAAGGCGGTCGGCCCGGTCCGCTCGTAGAAAGCGTTGTACTCGTCCCACAGCGGCTTCCACGCCTCGTAGTCCTCGGGCCTCACCGGCCGGACGATGGGGACTTTCCTGTTCGCCATTTCCTATTCTTGACCAAAGCCGCGACGCCTGTCTTGCGCGGCCGCACGCCCGTTCGTACCCTTACGCCGTTTTCCGAACGAGACTTCCGGAGCCTTCATGGGCATCGCTCATCCTCACAACCTGCGCAATCCCGACGCGGCCATCCAGCGTCCGTATGGCGTGCGCATCACGCTCAAGCCCGGCGA
>DASTHJ010000519.1:0-6569 GCA_035718265.1 Steroidobacteraceae bacterium
GCGTGCGGCAGCAGCGCACCGATGTCCAGCGTCTCGAGACTCATGTCGTCCTCGACCGCTCGCGCGTCAGCAGCAGCGCCAGGACGAAGTTCGACAGCACGCCCAGCGAGACGGTGACGCCGATGGCCTGCAGGATGGGCACGGTGGACAGCGAGAACAGCGCGAACACCAGCAGCGTCGTGGCCGAGCACACCAGCAGCGCATGCAGCGTGCGCTTCTGCTCCGCCGGATCCGCGGCCGCGTGCTCGAAGAACAGTGCGTAGTCCAGTCCGAGCCCGGCGGCCAGCACCAGCGAGATCAGGTGGAACAGGCTGAGCGAAACACCGCTGCCGCGCAACACCGCGAGGATCACCAGCGTGGTCAGCGCCATCGGCGCGAGCACGCGCAGCACGCGCGAAGCACGACGCAGCGTGAACGCGATCACGACCAGCAGCAGGACGGCGGCCACTTCCAGGCAGAACAGGATGCGCGCGCGCTGCGCAGTCACGAGTTGCTCGGACGCCGCCTTGAGATCCAGGAAGGTCACGCTGCCCGCGCGCGCCGCGGCCAGGCTGGCGATGGCCTGCGGATCGTGCACGTCGTAGAGGCTGACGAGCCCGTACCAGTGATCGTCACGCTGGAACAGCTCGCTGCCCAGGCGCAGGTCGAGCGGTGTGCCGCGCAGGTCGGCGCGCGTCAGCGGCGCCAGCGTGCGTGCGCGTTGCACGTCGGCCAGGAACGGCTCGAACACATCCGGTTCGAAGGGTGAATCGGCCACGGCCTGCGACAGCATGTCGCGCAGCGCTGCACCGTCGGGCAGCGCCGCCTGGCGTTGCTTTTGCAGCGCGACGCTCGGCAGATATTGCGCCGCGTGTTCGAACGAGCCGAACGCGCCGGCGCGCACCGCGTCTTCGAGCTTCGGCTCGAGCGCTTCGAGTTCCGCGAGCACGGCATCTTCGCTGGCGCCGCTGGCGACCAGCAGGTAGCGCAGGTCCGGCGTCGCCATCTCGTGGCGCAGTTCCGCGTCGCGCTTCAGCAGCTCGGGCGGTACCGGCGTCAGCTTCGAGAGGTCGTTCTGCCAGAAGCCCTCCGGGCGCCACGCAAGGATGCCCGCGGCGATCAGCGGAATCACGACGAGCAGCGCATGGGGTCGCGGCAGCCGTTCGATCCGGTCGTTGAGTCGCGCCAGCCAGCGCGAGTTCGCCGGATCACGGCCGGTCACCGGCACGATGCGCGGCAGCAGGAAGCGCGTGGTCAGTCCCGCCGCGAGCAGGCCGGTGATGGTGAGACAGGCGAGCTGCGCCAGCCCGATGACGCCGGACATCAGGAACGCGAGATAGGCGATGCAGGTACTCGCCACGCCGGTTGCGAGTGGCGACCACACCTTGCGGGCGGTGGTGAGCGCGGACTCGCCGGGCGACAGGTGGCTGAACAAATGGATCGGATAGTCCTGCGCCACGCCGATCAGCGTGAAGCCGAAAGCGATCGTGATGCCATGCACGCCGTCGAACAGCAGGCTGACCGCCGTGAGGCCGGCGAGACCGGCCGTCAGCAGCGGCAGCGCCCCACAGACCGTGAACACGAAGCGGCGGTATGCCAGCCACAGCAGCGTGATCAGGCCGATCGTGTCGAAGCTGCCGAACCAGGTGGCCTCGTACTGCGTGCGATTGCGGATCACCGAGGAGAAATAGCCGGTGCCGCTGATCACCAGCATCGCCGACGACGCGCCGCGCGCCTGCGCGAACTCGTCCTGCAGGGCAGCCAGTGCGCGGCTCTGCCCGTCGGGGTCGAACGCCGCGGCGTGCGTCTCCACCAGCAGCAAGGCGCGGCGGCCGTCGCGCGAGAACCAGACGCCGTGCTGTTCGTGCGGTTCGGCGCGCGGCTGCCAGCGCTGCGCCAGGTGCAGCATCTCGAGCGTGGGATCGCGCGGTAGCCATTCCTCGAGGAAGCCGGCGGCGGGCGACGCCATGTCGGCCGCGCGGTCTTCGAGCTCGCCAGCCAGCCGCCGGGCATCGAGTGGCGCGGCGTCGAACGAGTCCGTGATCAGGTAGCGGTACGCCAGGAGCTTGTCGGGGATGCCCGGCGCGGGTTGCGCGCCGTTGGCGACGAACTCGAACTCCTCGCGCGCGCCGATGCCCTCGGCGAAGCGTCGCGAGATGTCCGCGAGTTTCGTCGGTTCGTCGCCGCCGATGGCCAGCAGCAGCAGGCGCGAGGCCGGACTCTCGCCGATGTTCTGGATCAGCAGCCGCTGTCCTTCGGTGCGCGGCGCCGGCATGAAGAGCCGCAGGTCCGCCGAGATCGTGAGATGCGTCTGAACCCAGAGGATGCCGAGCGCCAGGACCACCGTCCAGGCCGCGAGCAACAGCCAGCCGCGTCGGGTCATGGGCCGGCGGAACCCGATGTGCGACACCGGATTTCGAGCTCCGCACGCGTGGGCAGCGGAGCCGCGGCATCGGGCGCGGCACCGAACAGCGTGAACGCGCCATCGCCATCCGGCTCGATCGCCTTCATGCAGCCGGGGCGGTCGCCGTTGCCGTGGACTTCGATGCGCGCCAGGTGCTTCGCGAGCGACGCATCCTTCGGCGTCAGGCGCAGCGTCCAGTGCGCGCCGTTTTCGTCGAGCGTGACGTCGAAGTCCTGCTGCAGCGGTGTCAGTTGCCCTTCGAGCAGCGCGCGGAAGCTGCCGAGCAGCACGCGCAGCTGCGGCGCGCGCTGCAGCGACAGGGTGCGCTCCGGCTTGCCGGCGCGCGCGATGCGCAGCTGGTCGCCCAGCACCGTCGTGGTTTCGCGGTGGGGCGTCGTGACGTTGCGCACCAGTGCACCGTCGGCGCGGTATTCGAGCGTGCCGCCGCTGCGCAGCGGCTTCTTCAGCAGGTGCGAGAAGCGATACTCGACGAAGTCAGTGCTCACCGGCGGGGTGCGCGCCAGGCGCTGCTCGAGCGCTTCGATGCCGCCGGGTGCGTCAGCCTGGCTGTTCGGGCTCACGCCCGTCAGCAGCAGCGCGCTCAGCAGGATCGTTGGTCGCAAAGGGCACATCCCAGAAGTCGTACAGGTTGAACCAATTGTACGGGGCGAGTCGCGCGAAATGCGCGAGCCGGTCCGCGAAACGCTGGACGACCTCGAGCAGCGCCGCGTTGCGCTGCCGGCGATCGCGCGGCAGCTCGAACGAGAAGCTCTCGAAGTGCAGCTCGTAGCGATTGCGGCCGCGGAACAGGCCGAAGGCCAGCACCACCGGCACGTGCAGCGCGCCCGCGAACAGCCAGGGCGAGGCCGGAAACGGCGCCTTCGCGCCGAGGAAGTCCGCGACGATCACCGGGTTGCCGGGGCGCAGCCGGTCGGCGAGCGTCGACACCACCGCGTTCTCGGCGAGCGCGTGCTGCATCTCGAGCACCAGCTCCGGGCCGGGCCGGCGCGCGTCGATGATGGTGGCCGCCAGCTTCGGATTGAGCGCGTTCAGGAGGTTGGTGAGTCCGGCGCCCTGGCCCACGTCCAGCAGGATGCGGATCGGCACGTCCGGGCTGCGCTCGCTCAACACGCGCAGCGCGTCGAAGCTGCCGAGGTGCGCGGACAGCAGCAGTGTGCCCTTGCCGGCCGCGAGTGCCGCGTCGAGCTGGTCGAGACCGAAGGTGCGCACGTCGAAGCGCGCGAAACGGTCCGCCATCAGGTAGACACGGTCGAGCGTCACGGTCGAGAACCAGAGGAAATGCCGGTAGACATCGAGCCAGGTGGCGCGCCGACCGAGCACGCGCGCCAGGTACTGGCGCGACGCCGCGCGCTCCGGGCCGCGCCGGAGCATGAAGTAGAAGGCGACGAAGAAGGTGATGAAGCGCGCCACGGGACGGCCGACGCGAAACGCCAGCGTGCGCAGCAGCCACGGGCCGACCTTGCCACCGGCTTCCGGGCGCAACTGCCACTGCCTCGGCGCCGCGACGCGCTCGGTCACGTTCCCCACTCCACGATGCCGCGCGCGATGGCCGCCGTGTCTCTGCGGATCTCGAAGGTGGCGCGTGCCCCGGCGAGTTCCAGCCGCAGCGCGGCGCGCTCGCCGGGCGCGAGCGGCTGGAAGAATTTCGCTTCGCGCAGGCGCAGCGCCAACGGCGCGCGTGCGGCCGCGCCGGCCACCTCGCCCAGCACCCACTCGAGCAGCATCACGCCCGGCACGATCGGCCGCCCGGGAAAGTGCCCGACGAACACCGCATGGTCCGCCGGCAGCATGAACTCGCCGTGCAGCTCAGCCATTTTTCAGCGCCGCGACGATGCGCGGCATGCGGTTGCGCGCCTCGCGGATGAAGTGCAGCGGGTTGCGGAAACGGTAGTCAGGGAAGCGCCACACGCGGATGGCGAACTCCACGACGAACATGCCGCCGATGAGTAGATAGGTGCCGGTGTTGCCGAACCAGACGAAGGTGGCGGGCCGCGTGGGCCAGCGCGGCGCGAAACCGGCCAGTTCCAGGATGCCGCCCGGGCTGAGATTGGACACCAGCCAGGCGTTGACGCAGGCCACGGCCGCCAGCAGCAGCGTCCACGCCCAGTTCACGCGGCGCGCATAGGCGAGGATCTCGGGCGCGGGCACCGCCGGCGCGTGAAAGCCCCGCGCCAGCCGCTCGACCAGCGGCACCGATCCGGCGCGCAGCGTGCGCCCGAACATCCAGGCGATGCCGGCCGGGATCAGCACCGGTGGCAACAGCAGGGGCACGGCCGGAGCACCGCGCCAGATGGCCATGACGATGGCGGCGCCCACGGCGGCGGCGATCGAGCGCAGCACGGTCCGTTGGCGGCCGCCGATCGAGGCCACGGACAGCGCCACGAGCACGCCCGTGGCGCAGGCCGCCAGGTGCGAAGAGCCGCGCACCAGCGCAACGTGCGCCAGGATCAGGTAGCCGAGGGTCAGGAGGAGGATGAGCCACGGGCGGGCTGCGGACATGGCGGAAAAATTGTTGCGTCGTGGTCCTGGACGGTTGCGGATCATACGCCTCGGGCGGGCGGCGCAAAAAAAAGGAGGCCGGGCTGTTCGCCCGGCCTCGGTGATTTCGACGAATACCGCCTAGAAGCCTACGCGGAAGCCGGCATACCAGAAGCGGCCCCGCACTTCGTAGATGCCGCTGCCCTCGCCGACGCCGGTCAGTCCGAACGGCGGCACGCGGTCGGTGAGATTGTCCACGCCGATGTACGCGTTGATGTCGTCGCTGATGTCGTAGGCCGCACGCAGGTCGTGGTAGATGACCTCGGGGTAGTATTTCTTCTCGGCGTAGTCCGCGTTCTGCGGCGGATTGCCGCCCACCGAGAACACGTTCTCCGCCAGGTCGATCACCATGCGGCCGATGTAGCGCATCTGGTAGCCGAACTTGAACTTGCCGACCGTGAAGTCGGTGTTCCAGTTGAAGGCGTTCTTCGGGTCGCCGAGCTCGTACAGCACCTGGTCCGGATCGGACGGGTGCGCCG
Source organism: Steroidobacteraceae bacterium (assembly GCA_035718265.1). Classification (GTDB taxonomy): domain Bacteria; phylum Pseudomonadota; class Gammaproteobacteria; order Steroidobacterales; family Steroidobacteraceae; genus CADEED01. The sequence goes on from DASTHJ010000519.1 coordinate 5,422, forward strand.
GGTCGAGGAAGTCGTCCCGTTGCAACATGCGCGTGTAGATCACGCGCGTCGCCAGGCTGCCGAACTCGCCGACGCTGCCGTTGTAGCCCACCTCGAAGTCGATGCCGCGCGCCGTCGAGCTCGCGTAGTTCAGCAAGGTCTGCTGCAAGGTTCCGTTCACCAGTGCGAACGGCGCCTCCGGATCGCTGCTCGGATCCGAGGTGCCGGGCACGTAGTTCGGACCACCGGCGGCGCCCCAGCGCTGGAACAGGGCGCAGAACTGGTTGTTGAGATCCGGGGCGTCGTAGCAGGCGTCCATGATCTGCTGCGCGTCCGGCGCCGTGATGACGTCGTCGATGTCGATGTCGAAGTAATCCGCCGAGAACGTGAAGCCCGGCAGGAACGTCGGCTGCAGCACGATGCCGGCGGTGAACGAATCGGAAGTTTCTTCCTTCAGATCCGGGTTGCCGCCGCTGAGGATTTCCGGCGTGGCCGCGGCGTTCCAGTCGAAGTTCGCCGGGATGCCGGCCGCCGCGCAGTTGGCCGCGCGCGTCGGCGAACCACCGCCGATGTTGCGGGCGGCGCAGGGGTCGAGGATCACCGCGAAGTTCTGGCTCTGCTCGGAGTACAGGTCCACCAGGCTCGGCGCGCGCACCGCGCGCGCCAGGCCCGCGCGCAGCCGCATGCCTTCGAGCGGCGTCCACTCGACGCCGCCGTTGTAGGCCAGCACGCCGCCGGTGGCGCCGCTGTAGTCCGCGTAGCGCGCCGCCAGATCGAGCGTGAGATTTTCGGCGCCGGGTTTTTCCTTGAGCAGCGGCACGCGGAACTCGGTGAACACCTCGTTCACCTTCTGCTTCGGCGGATCGAGCCTGGGCAGCGCGTTGTAGAACGTCAGGCCCGAGGAGACCAGCTCGTCGGCTTCGAAGAACACCTCTTCGGTGCGGTGCTCGACGCCGAACGCCATGCCCACGGGGCCCGCCGGCAGCGAGAACCATGCCGAGGAATCACCGCTGACCGACGCAGACACGACGAACTCGGTGATCTTGCCCACCGAGGTCGTGTCCTGCAGCACGTAGTTGCGCGCCTCCGGGCTCATGTTGCCTTCACCGAACGGATTCAGCGGCTGGCACTGCGCGATGTCGTCGGCGAGTCTCGCGTTGGCGAATGCG
>DASTHJ010000520.1:0-5109 GCA_035718265.1 Steroidobacteraceae bacterium
GAGGTCATGTTCTTCGCCGCATTCTTCGGTGCGCTGTTCTACGCGCGCGTGCTCTCCGTGCCGTGGCTGGGCGGCGAGGGCACCAAGGTCATGGGCAACGAGCTGCTGCATCCGCTGTTCGAGAACGCCTGGCCGACCAACGGCCCGGCGAGACTCGGTCCGCGGCCGGACGGCACTTTCGAGATCATCCCGGCCTTCGGCCTGCCGGCGCTGAACACGCTGATCCTGCTCACCTCGGGCGTGACGGTGACCATCGCGCACCACGCGCTGCGCGCCGGCAATCGCGCCGTGCTGAACATCTTCCTGTTCCTGACGTTCGCGCTGGGCTTCCTGTTCGTCGCGCTGCAGGCGCACGAGTACGGCGAGGCGTACCGCGAGCTGGGCCTGACGCTCTCGACCGGCATCTACGGCTCGACGTTCTTCATGCTCACGGGCTTCCACGGCTTCCACGTGACCATCGGCGCCATCATGCTGGTGTGCATCTGGCTGCGGACGCTCAACGGCCACTTCACGCCGCAGCGGCACTTCGCCTTCGAGGCGGTGGCCTGGTACTGGCACTTCGTCGACGTGGTCTGGCTGGGACTGTTCGTGTTCGTGTACTGGATCTAGCTTCCGGCGCGGATCCGCAGGATCGGAACGGGGCGCTTCGGCGCCCCTTTCTTTTCCCGCTCCATTCACTCCCCACCCCTCCAGTCCTACACGACGTCTGATAGGAGCGGCGTGTGAGGCAGCTTAAATTCCGCCCCATGAGCTCACCGATTCGGGCGTCACACCCCAAGCAGCTGGATTTCCTGACCGGCGGCGGCGACATGGGCGAGCGCATCCGCCAATACCCCTGGTCAGGAAGCGCGCTCGGCTCGCCCGAGCATTGGCCCGGGGGACTGCGGACTTCGCTGCGCATCCTGCTCACCACGCAGCATCCGGTGTTCATCTTCTGGGGTCCCGAGCTCGTCGGCTTCTACAACGATTCCTACAGCCGCTCACTCGGACCGGAGAAGCATCCGCGGATTCTCGGGTTGCCCGGAAAGGAGGCCTGGCCGGAGATCTGGGACATCATCGGTCCACAGATCGACCAGGTGATGCGCGGCGAGTCGGCCACGTGGCACGAGAACGCGCTGGTGCCGATCATCCGCCACGGCGAGCTGCAGGACGTGTACTGGACCTACAGCTACGGCCCCATCGACGAGCCGTCCGCGCCCAACGGTGTCGGCGGCGTGCTGGTGATCTGCACCGAGACGACCGAACAGGTCATGCTCGAGCGCCGCATGGCCTCCGAGCGAGGGCGCTTCGCGCAGCTCTTCGAGCAGGCGCCGGTGTTCATGACGGTGCTGCGGGGTCCGCAGCACGTCTTCGAGCTGGCGAACCCGGCCTACATGAAGCTGATCAATGGTCGTCCGATCCTCGGGCGACCCGCCGCCGAGGCGCTGCCGGAGGCCGTTGAGCAGGGCTACCTGCAGTTGCTCGACCGGGTTTACGCCAGCGGTGAAGCATTCGCCGCGGTTGGTGCGCGCTATGAATATGCCGGCGGGCCGAACGGCGAGACGATCACCCGCTACCTCGACTTCGTGTACCAGCCGATCAAGGAGGCCGACGGCAAGGTCTCCGGCATCTTCGTGACCGGCGTGGACATGACCACGCGTGCGCTCGCCGAGGCGGCGCTGCGCGAGGCGGACCAGCGCAAGGATGAATTCCTCGCCATGCTCGCCCACGAGCTGCGCAATCCGCTCGCGCCGATACGCAACGCGGCCGAGCTGATCCTGCGGGGCAGCCCGGATGACCCGACCACCGGGCACGCGGCCGAGATCGTGCGGCGCCAGGCGAACCAGCTCACGCGCATCGTCGATGACCTGCTCGACGTGTCGCGCATCTCGCGCGGCCGCATCGAGCTCAAGCGCGAGACCCTGCTGCTCTCGGACGTGATCGAGCGCGCCGTCGAGACCGTGGCGCCGTTGTGGCGCGAGAAGCAGCACCAGATCACGACGCAGAGCTGCCTCGAGCCGGTGTACGTCCAGGGCGATCTCGCGCGCCTGGTGCAGAGCTTCGCCAACGTCATGTCCAACGCCGCCAAGTACACGCCGCCCGGCGGACGCATCCGCATCCAGGTCCTGCCGGCCGCCGAATCGGTGACCGTGGAGATCAGCGACAACGGCGTCGGTATCGCGCCCGAGTTCATGCCGCTCCTGTTCGAGATGTTTTCGCAATCGAACCGCACGCTGGATCGGGCGCAGGGCGGCCTCGGCATCGGCCTCTCGGTGGTCAAGAAGATCGTCGAGATGCATGGCGGTACGGTGGCCGCGCGCAGTGCGGGGATCGGCCATGGCTCGACTTTCGGGATTTCACTGCCGCGCATGACCCCGGCGGTCGCCCAACCGCCTGCATCGCAGGGAGCGAAAGTGGCGCCGCTGCGCATCCTCATCGTCGACGACAACGCCGATGCGGCCACGTCGCTGGCGGCGCTGCTCGAGCTGGATGGACATCACACCCGGTCGGTATTCACGTCGCCGGAGGCATTGACCATGGCGGAGTCCTTCGAGCCGCGGGTCGTGCTGCTCGACATCGGCCTGCCTGACATGGATGGCTACGAGGTCGCGCGCCGGCTGCGCAGGTCATTGCGCGGCGCGCGGATGACGCTCATCGCGCTGACGGGCTACGGGCAGAAGGACGATCGCGAGCGGGCGCGCGAGGCCGGCTTCGATGCGCATCTCGTCAAGCCCGTGGACTTCGCCGCCCTCGAGAAGCTGCTCGCCGCGGCGGGTTCCTGAGGCATCATGGGTGCATGTCTTCGATCCTGATGGTCGGACCCGGCGCCATCGGCGCCACCCTCACCGCCTGGCTCTGCCAGGATGATCGTCACCAGGTCACGGTCGCGGCGCGCACCGCCTTCGATTCCATCGAGACCCGGACACCGCGGGGCGTGATCCGCGCCAGGCCGCGCGTCATCACCGACGTGCAGCAGGCGCAGCCCGTCGAGTGGATACTGGTGGCCACCAAGGCGTACGACAGCGACGCCGCCTCAGGCTGGTTTTCCAGGGCGATGGGCCCGCACACGCGGCTCGCCGTGATCCAGAACGGCGTCGAGCACGTGCAGCGTTTCGAGAAGCACTTTCCGCGCGAGCGCATCGTGCCGTTGATGATCGACCTGCCGGCGGATCGTGTCGCGCCGGGGCGCACGATCCAGCGTGGGCCTGCGCACCTGGTGGTGCCGGCCGGCGAGCACGGAGACGCGTTTCTCGCGCTATTCGAACACGCCAATTTCGACCTGCAGGCGACCGGCGACTTCACCACCGCGGTCTGGAAAAAGCTGTGTCTCAACAGCGGCGGCGCGCCCTGCGCCGTGCTGATGAAGCCCAACGCCATCTTCCATCACGAGCCGTTGGCCGAGCTCATGCGGGAAATCGTGCGCGAGTGCGTGGCCGTGGGCCGCGCCGAGGGTGCGCGGCTCGAGGACAGCATTCCCGACGAGATAGTGGCACGCACGCGCCGGGCGCCGAAGGACGCGGGCAACTCGATGTACGCGGATCGCATGGCGGGCCGGCCCATGGAGTACGACGCGCGCAATGGCGTCATCGCCCGCCTGGGCCGCAAGCACGGCATTCCCGCGCCCATGAACGCATTGATGGCCGCCCTGCTGGAGGCGGCACAGAATTCGTGACCGGCAGTTGACGGGTCGGCCCGCTTCCGTGGTAGTTTGCGACGCATGAATCGCCACGAGCAGCCGGGTTTCACCCGCCAGCACCAGCCCCGGCTGGCGCTGCTTCGTGCGCTGCTGCTTCTTGCGGCCTAGCCGCAAACACACTCGCGCCACCCGTCGGGCGCTCACAAGACGGGAACCCCAACTGGCTCCGCCGTGAAACACGCGGAGAAGTCACGTTCGCCAGCGAAGAGAAGCAGTCATGTTGAAGGATCCCTCGAAGAAGTATCGTCCGTTCCCGCCCGTCGACCTGCCGAACCGGCAGTGGCCCTCGCGCACGCTGAACAAGGTGCCGGTGTGGTGCAGCACCGACCTGCGCGACGGCAACCAGGCGCTGTTCGAGCCCATGAGCCGCGAGACCAAGAAGCGGCTGTTCCGCACGCTGTGCGCGGTGGGCATCAAGGAAATCGAGGTCGGCTTTCCGTCCGCGTCGGACACGGACTTCCAGACGTTCCGCGACCTGATCGAGCAAAAGCTGATCCCGGACGACGTGACCATCATGGCGCTGACGCAGGCGCGCGAAGAGCTGATCCGCCGCACCGTGGAAGCGTTGCGCGGTGCGCGCCGCGCCATCGTGCACGTGTACTGCGCCACGGCGCCCGTCTGGCGGCGCGTGGTCTTCGGCATGAGCGTGGTCGAGGTCATCGAACTGGTGCGCAAGCAGGTGGCGCTGATCAAGCAGCTCACCGACGCCATGCCGGAGACCGAGTGGGTGCTGGAGTACTCGCCCGAGACCTTCAGCATGACCGAGCTGCCCGTGTCGCTCGAGGCTTGCAACACGGCGATCCGCGCATGGGACACAGGTCCCGGCCGGCCCATCATCATCAACCTGCCGACCACGGTCGAGAACGCGACGCCCAACGTCTATGCCGACCAGATCGAGTGGATGTCGACGCACCTCGAGCGGCGCGAGCACGTCGCGGTTTCATTGCACACGCACAATGATCGCGGCACCGGCGTGGCGGCGGCCGAACTTGGCTTGCTGGCCGGCGCGGATCGCGTCGAAGGTTGCCTGTTCGGCAACGGCGAGCGTTCCGGCAACGTCGACCTGGTGACGCTGGCGTTGAACTTCTATTCGCAGGGCATCCATCCGGGGCTGGACTTCTCGGACATCAATGCCGTGGCGCGCGAGGTCGAGCAGGCCACGCGACTGCCGATTCATCCGCGGCATCCCTACGTCGGTGACCTGGTGTTCACGGCCTTCTCGGGCTCGCACCAGGATGCGATCAAGAAGGGATTTGCGGCGCAGAAGCCGGATGCGATCTGGGAAGTGCCATACATCCCCGTGGATCCGGCCGATCTCGGTCGCACCTACGACAGCATCGTGCGCGTCAACAGCCAGTCCGGCAAGGGCGGCATCGCCTATCTACTCGAGCGGGATTACGGCGTCGTGATGCCGCGGCGCATGCAGGTGGAGT
>DASTHJ010000521.1:0-3394 GCA_035718265.1 Steroidobacteraceae bacterium
CTTCGCCGGCACCACCGACGGCACGCTCAACATCCAGCCGGCGAACGGCCTGATTCCCAACCAGGCGGGACTGAACGCGCTCGACGGCTGGTCGACCACGGCGCCGATCCGCATCCGCTTCGGCGGCGCGCTCGATGCCGCCTCGTTCTCGGCCGCGAACATCCGCGTCTACCAGGTGACCGTCAGCAACACGACCAAGGCGGTCTCGGGTTTCACGCGGCCGCTGACCTTCGGCACGGAATTCAGCGCGGGCCTCGCCTCGGATACCGGCGTCGGCCCGACCATCCTCGAGATCCGCCCGCTGGTGCCGCTGCAGCCCTCGGCGGGTCCGGCGACGCCGACCAGCCCGCTGCCCGACGGCACCGGCTATCTCGTGCTGCTCACCGATGGGCTCAAGATGGCGAGCGGCGCCGCGGCCACCGCGGACACGGACTACGCCACGATCAAGACCACGCTCGGTGCCGGCATCGATCCGAGCCGCTGCGCGACGCTGCCGAACACGCCGATGCAGGGGGCTTGCGGCTTCACCGCCTCGCACCTGCTGGTCGCCGCGAATCCGGCGCTGGGCGCGCTGGCGCTCGATCCCGCCGACGTCGTGGTGTCATTCCACTTCTCCACCGTGGCCACGCGCGACACGCTGCGCGTGCTCGGACTCACGATCTTCAATCCGCAGGCGCCGGCGCCGGCGATCGCGGTGGCGCCGACCGCCATTCCGCTGAACATGATCAACGACGCGCTGCCCGCTGCCGCCAGCGCGCGTGCCGGCACGGTCACCGTACCTTACTACTCGTACATCCCGACGCCGCAGGCGCCCGGTGGCATCAGCACGGACTCGAACGTGTTGCGCACCGCCTGGCGCGCCGCCGCCGCGCCGCCCGCGCCGCTCACCGATCCCGGCGACGAGCGCAACCTGACGCGCTTCAATCCGATCCCGGAGAAGAGGGCCGACAAGGCGATCCCGCTGCTGGTCATCATGCCGAACGACGACGCGGGCCCGGCGGGCGTCAAGCCTGCCGCCGGCTGGCCGGTGCTGATCTTCGAGCACGGCATCACGCGCAACCGCACCGACGCCTTCGCGGTGGCGCAGGCCTTCGCGCTGAACGGCTGGGTCATCGCGTCGATCGACCTGCCGCTGCACGGCATCACCGACACCGCGAGCCCGCTGTACCAGGCGTCGAACGAGCAGACGTTCAACCTCGACCTGGTCGTGAACGCCAGCGGCGCGTCGGGCCCGGACGGCGTCATCGATCCCACCGGGACGCATTTCATCAACCTGCCATTTCCGCTCGCGAGCCGCGACGCGGTGCGCCAGGGCGCGGTCAACCTGCTGGCGCTGACGCGCGCGTTGCCGGACCTCGACCTGGACGGCGACGGCGAGGGCGACGTCGACCCGGCGCGCATCGCCTTCCTGGGCCACTCGCTCGGCGCCATCGTGGGCATCGACTTCGCCGCGGCGCTGCCGTTGCCCACGGATTTCCCGGCGCCGGCCGACTTCACCGTCAACCCGATGCGCGTGCCGACCGTCGTGCTGAACGCTCCCGGTGGCGGCCTCGCGGAGCTGCTGCGCGACTCGGTCACGTTCGGCCCGCGTATCAACGCCGGCCTGCAGGCGCAGGGATTGCTGCCGGGCACTTCGCTCTACGCGCAGTATTTCCGCGACGTGCAGAACATCGTCGACGCCGGCGATCCCCTCAACTACGTGACCCAGGCCGCGGCGCGCCGCTCTATCTACATCCAGCAGGTCGTGGGCGGCGGCGATGCGAATTCGCTGCCGGACCAGGTGATCCCGAATTCGGCCACACAGCGGCTGATCACGGCCATCACCAACAACGGGCTCGCCGGCGGACTGCCGTTCCCGCGGGCCACGCCGGGCAACAACGTGGCGGGCGACGGCTACGTGAACTTCATCTTCGGCGACCATGGCTCGATCCTGAATCCCGGCACCTCGGCCACGACGGCCGCGACCACCGGCGAAATGCAGGCCGAGGCTTTCCTGTACACGGCGGGCAACCCGGGCGTGCCGCTGCCGCCGGGCGTGATCGTCCCGGGTGCGCTGACGACCGTGCCGGTTGAGCCGTAGACTAGGCGCGCAACTTTCGAGGCAGGGGGCGGTCCGGTACTCGGGCCGCCCTTTTTCGTTTCACGTGGCTGCAGTGAATGGCTGAAGAAAAGCAATCCTTCCTGGCGCGCATGCGCGCCAAGATCAACCGGCCCGGTTCCTGGTTGTCCTACGACCTGGCGAACCTGGTGCCCGGCCGCAAGATCGACGCCGAGGTGCTCGACGACCTCGAGACACGCCTGCTGACGGCGGATGTCGGCGTCGAAGCCACGCAGCAGATCCTCGATGAGCTGCGCAGCAAGGTCGCGCGCAAGGAACTCGACGATGCGGACAAGCTGATCGCCGCGCTGACCGACGCCGTCACCGCCATCCTGCTGCCGGTGCAGAAGCCGCTGGATGTCTCCGCGCCCAGGCCGTTCGTGCTGCTGGTGGTCGGCGTGAACGGTTCGGGCAAGACCACCACCATCGGCAAGCTCGCGCGCCGCTTCGCCGACGCGCGCCAGCGCGTGATACTCGCGGCCGGCGACACGTTTCGCGCCGCGGCCATCGAGCAGCTCGGCATCTGGGCACAGCGCAGCGGCGCGGAGATCATCCAGCAGCAGGCCGGTGCCGACCCGGGCGCGGTGGTGTTCGACGCCGTGACCGCCGGACGCTCGCGCCGCGCCGACGTCGTCATCATCGACACCGCCGGTCGGCTGCACAGCCAGTCGCACCTGATGGACGAGCTGAAGAAAGTGAAGCGCGTCATCCAGCGCGTCGAACCCACGGCCCCGCACGAAGTGCTGCTGGTGCTCGACGCCAACCAGGGCCAGAACGCGCTCACCCAGGCCACGCAGTTCCACCAGGCGGTGGGCGTGACTGGCCTGGTGCTCACCAAGCTCGACGGCACCGCCAAGGGCGGCATCGTGATCGCGATCGCCCGTAAGTTGGGACTGCCCATCCGCTTCATCGGCGTGGGCGAGCAGGCCGAGGATTTCGGTGAATTCGACGCGCGCGCCTTCGCCACCGCGCTGGTTTCCGGCAACTCCGCCGCAGCAGGCTAAACTGCGGCTCCATGATCAGGTTCGAGAACGTCGCCAAGCGCTATCCGAACGGACGGGAGGCACTGGCCGGCGTTTCCTTCGAAATCCAGCCGGGCGAGTTCGTGTTCCTCACCGGCCGCTCGGGCGCCGGCAAGAGCAGCGTGCTCAAGCTGATCGCGCTGCTCGAGCGTCCGACGCGCGGCACCGTCACCGTGAACGGCCAGAACACCGGCAAGCTCAGGTCGCGAAAGATTCCCGCGTACCGCCGCGCCATCGGCGTCGTGTTCCAGGATCACAAGCTGCTGCTGGACCG
>DASTHJ010000522.1:0-12775 GCA_035718265.1 Steroidobacteraceae bacterium
TCGCGGCCCTTGTCGGCCGCCTCGGTCGGCTTGCCGGCCTCGGCGGCGGCGCTGGCCTCGGCCCACTGCGATTTCACGCTCTCGAACGAGGACTTGGCCATCTCGAAGGTCGACTTCTCGATTTCCTGCGGCAGCCTGCCGTGCGACAGCATGTTCACGCGATGCTCGATGGCGTCGACGATCTTCGGCACTTCCTCCTGGAGCTCTTCCCACTCGTGCGTGGCGGCGGCGAGCTGCGTGCGCTTCGCGACGATGACCTCGTGCAGCAATTTCACGTCGTCATTGATCTTCGGCACGGCCTTGAGCACCGCCTTGTATTCCTGCTTCGCGAGCTGGTCCTTCATCGCATCGAGGTCCATTTCGGCGACCTGGAACTGCTCGGGCGCATAGGTCTGCGCGTCAGGCTGCACCTGGTTCAGCGCGGCTTCGGCCGAGGCCACGGCCTGCTTGGCGGGTTCTTCCTTGCTCGCGCATCCGGCGGCGAGCAATGCGCTGGTGGCCAGCGCCATGCAAACGGTCAAACGCATCATCGACTCCTGCTGGGACAAAGCGGAAAGGTTACGGACTCACGCCCGGCTGCCGCGTAGGAACCACGGCCCGCGTATGTCAGGTCGTACGGGCGTTCTCGATCAGACTCCTGTAGGCCGTCATTGGTTCGCGGCATCGGCCCGCAGATCGCGCTGGCGTGTTGGTGTTCCCTTCGGGTCATCCCGCAAGGGAATTTCCCCAACAGGACGCACATGAGCACGAACATCACCCGTCGCGACCTCCTCTCCGGCACCGCGGCCGGCCTCGGCACCACGGCGCTGCTGAAGTCCACGGAGCTCGAGGCGCGCGCCGCGCCGACGAACGCGGCCGCCACCCAGGGTCCGATCCACTCGCAGCTGAACGTCAACGGTCGCGACGTGCGCGTCACGCACGACGTGCGCGCCTCGCTGCTCGACACGCTGCGCGAGCAGCTCGCGCTCACCGGTACCAAGAAGGGCTGCGATCACGGACAGTGCGGCGCCTGCACGGTGCACATCGACGGCCGCACCGCGCTGTCCTGCCTCACGCTGACCGTCGCGGTGCAAGGTCACAGGATCACGACCATCGAGGGACTGGCGCAGGATCAGAAGCTGAATCCCGTGCAGCAGGCGTTCATCGACTGCGACGGCTTCCAGTGTGGCTACTGCACGCCGGGGCAGATCATGTCCGCGGTGGCCTGCATCCGCGGCGGCTTCGCCAGCGACACGGCCGCGATTCGCGAATTCATGAGCGGCAACCTGTGCCGCTGCGCGGCGTATCCGAACATCGTCAAGGCCGTGGTGCAGGCGCGCGACGCGGGAGGCGTGTGATGCAGCCGTTCACGTACGAACGCGCCGGCTCGGCCGCGGACGGCGCACGCCTCGGCAAGCTGACCGCGCACGGTGACGTGCACGCGCGCACCCAGTTCCTGGCCGGCGGCACGACCCAGGTCGACCTGATGAAGCTCAACGTGCTGACGCCCGAGGTGCTGGTGGACCTGAACGCGTTACGCCAGCAGCACGCGAAGATCGCGGTCGATGCGCAGGGCGTGACGTTCGGCGCGTTCGCCACCATGGCGGAGGCGGCCAACAACCCGGAAGTGGCCCGCAGCTACCCGGTGATCGCCGACAGCCTGAACCTGGCGGCCAGCCAGCAGATCCGCAACATGGCAACGCTCGGCGGCAATCTCCTGCAGCGCACGCGCTGCAACTACTTCCGCGACGTGACCTGGAAGAGCTGCAACAAGCGCGCGCCCGGCTCAGGCTGCGCGGCGCTCGAGGGCGTGAACCGCAACCATGCCGTGCTCGGCGTCGACGACAGTTGCATCGCGCAGTACCCGGGAGATTTCGCGGTGGCGATGATCGCGCTCGACGCGGTGCTCACGCTGCAGGGCGCGCGCGGCACGCGCAAGCTGCCCGTCGCGCAATTGCACCGGCCGCCCGGCGGCCAGCCGCATCTCGAGCACAACCTCGAGCCCGGCGAGCTGATCGTCGGCATCCACGTGCCGGCGGGCGCGTGGACGCCGCGCTCCACCTATATAAAGGTGCGCGACCGGGAGTCGTACGAGTTCGCGATCGCCTCGGCCGCGGTGGCGCTCGACCTGGACGGCGAAGTCGTGCGCGCGGCCCGCATCGGGCTCGGCGGCATGGCTTACCGGCCCTGGAGGGCGACCGCGGCGGAGCAGGCGCTGACCGGCCAGCGGCTGACGCGCGCCACCGCCGAGCAGGCCGCCCAGGCCGCGCTCGAAGGTGCCATCACCCACGGCCACAACGACTACAAGCCCGAGCTCGGCCGCCGCACGCTGGTGCGCGCGCTGCTCACGGCGCAGACGATGAGCGTGAGGAGCTGAGCCATGAACGATCCCGAACGGCTGTTCGCGCTCGATCGTCCCGAGAAGCGCGTCGACGGTGTCGCCAAGGTCACGGGCGCCGCGCGTTACGCCGCGGACGAGCCTGTGGCGAACCCGGCCTATGCCTATGCAGTCACCAGCAGCATCGCGAAGGGACGCATCACCGCGTTCAAGCTCGACGCCGCGCGCGCCATGCCCGGTGTCATCGAGATCTTCACGTACGAGAATCTCGGCACTGCGCTCGCGCAGCCGCCGAAGGGCCCGGACGGCGGCCCGACGCCGACCATGCTGGAGTCGCCGCAGGTCTGGCACGACGGCCAGATCATCGCCTTCGTCGTGGCCGACAGCTACGAGGCGGCACGCGGCGCGGCGCACCTGGTGCAGGTGGATTACGCCGAGGAGAAACCGACCAGCTCGTTCGACGATCCGGGCGCGCAGCAGGAGCCGAGCGGCACCATGGGCGGCGAGAACCCGAAGACGGGCGACGCCGCGCGTGCGTTCGCCGGCGCGCCGGTCAATGTCGACGCGAAGTACAGCACGCCGACGCAGCACCACAACCCGATCGAGCTGTTCTCCACCACCTGCGAATGGAACGGCGGCAAGCTCACGGCCTACGACCCGTCGCAGTTCATGCACGGCACCCGCAGCACGCTCGCCGCGCGCGTGGGCGTGGAGCTGGAGCAGGTGCGCGCCGTGTCGCGCTACGTGGGCGGCGCGTTCGGCAGCAAGGGACCGCATCCGCGCTCGCCGTGGATCGCGGTGATCGCGCGGCGCATCGGCCGCCCGGTGCGCTTCGTGACCACGCGCCGCCAGGCCTTCACCGTCAACACGTACCGCGCCGAGACGCGCCACCACGTGCAGCTCGGCGCGACGCGCGACGGCAAGCTGGTTTCACTGCGGCACGAGGGGTTCGAGGTCACCTCGCGGCCGTCGAAGTACAAGGTGGGCGGCACGGATGCGACCGCGCGCATGTACGCCTGCCCGAACATCGCCACGCAGGTGAACATCGTGCACGCCGACCGCAACACGCCGGGCTACATGCGTGCGCCGCCGGAGACGCCGTACATGTTCGCGCTCGAAAGCGCGATGGACGAGCTGGCCTGGCAGCTCGAGCTGGATCCCATCGAGCTGCGCCGGCGCAACGATGCGCAGCAGGACCCGGTGGACGGCCGGCCGTATTCCTCGCGCTCGCTGATGCAGTGCTACGACGCCGCCGCGCGCGAGTTCGGCTGGAGCCGGCGCACCCCGAAGCCGCATTCCATGCAGGAAGGCGAGTGGCTGATCGGCTATGGCTGTGCCACCGCCTGCTACCCGAGCAATTCCGGCCCGGCCGCCGCCCGCGTGGCATTGATGCCGGACGGCAAGGCCAGCGTGCAGATCTCGGGTCACGAGATCGGCACGGGCGCGTACACGGTCGCCGCGATCACGGCCTCGCGCGCGCTCGGCCTGCCGATCGAAGCCGTCGGCGTCACCATGGGTGACAGCGACCTGCCGCCGGTGGTCATCGCCGGCGGCTCGAGCAATGCAGCCTCGGTCGCGAACGTGGTGGTCAACGCCTGTGAAAAGATCCGCGCGCGCGTCGCGCAGGCGGCGAGCGCTGCGCAGGACAGTCCGCTGCGTGGCCTGAAGCCGGACTCGCTCGCGCTGAAGGACGGCGCGCTGGTGAATCCTTCCGGCAAAACCGAGGCGCTCGAGCAGGCGCTGGCGCGCGTCGGCCGCGTCGAGGTCTACGAGGAATGGGTGCCCGAGGGCATGCCGCGCAAGGCGATGACGGAGCTGGCGCGCGGCCGGGTCGCGCTGCTGCCGGGCACGGGACGCAAGGACGTGACCGCGTTCGCCTTCGGCGCGCACCTGGTGGAAGTGCGCGTGCACGAGTTCACGCGCGAGATCCGCGTGCCGCGCGCCGTGTCGGCGTTCGCCGCCGGCACCATCGTGAATCCGCTGGCCGCGTACAGCCAGTACATGGGTGGTGCGATCTGGGGCATCTCCTCCGCGCTGCACGAGCAGACCGAGATCGACCGGCGCGTGGCGCGCTACGTGAACGAGAGCCTGGCCGAGTACCTGATCCCGGTGAACGCCGACGTGCCCGACGTGCGCGTCATCCTGGTGCCCGAGCAGGACACGCGCGTCAATCCGCTCGGCATCAAGGGCATCGGCGAGATCGGCATCGTCGGCATGAACGCCGCGGTCGCCAACGCAGTGTTCCACGCGACCGGCAAGCGCATCCGCGACCTGCCGATCCGCGTGGAGCAGTTGCTGGACGTGTGACTTCAGGCCGAGGTCTGCTTGATCTTCAGTTGATCCATCAGCTCCTGGCCCATGCCCTTGGCGGACTTGCCCTTGCTCGCGGCTTCGACCACGTCGCCCTTCTGGGCTTCCGAGGTGGCCTCGGCCCAGGTGGACTTCATGGATTCGAACGCGGACTTCGAGCCCTCGAACTCGTCCTTGTTGATGCCGAACGGCAGGCGCTTCGACTTCGAGAGCTTGTCGACACGGTCCTGGATGGTCTCGACCATCTTGGGTACTTCGGTGTTCAGGCCTTCCCACTCGGTCTTCGCGGCGGCAACGGCGGCCCGGGCCTGCGCCTTCGAGGCCTGGACGGCGGACTTCAGCGAGTCCACCGCCTTCTGCAGCTGCGGCGTACCGGCGAGCACGTCGCCGTACTGCTTGTCGTCGTAGCTGGCCTTGAGGCGATCGTACTGCGCCTGCACGCCCTTCAATCCGTCCGGCGCGTACCTGGCCGCATCGTCCTTCACTTCCGCGAGCGAGGACTCGATCTTCTCGAGCGCCTCGTTGGCCGGCGCCCGTTGCCTGGCGCATCCGGTCGCGAGCAGCGTGGCCGCCGCGAGCGCCATGATCAGACTGGTCATACGCATGGGTCACTCCTTCGGTGTCTCCCAGCGCGCAGGCTAAGCGCGGCCTGACAAACAAGTCGTAGGACGGATACGCGAACGCCATCGGCGCAGGCCGACATTTCGCGGCCCGGCCTAATAAGTCGTCGCGCAGCGGCGACCGCTGCGCTCAGCGGGCGCCGAGGTCGCGCAGCACGGTGGCGCGCCGCGAGCGGCTCACCGTGACGCGCTCGCCCGATTGCAGCACCACGACCAGCTCGCCGTCCTCCAGCCGGTCGAGGCGCTGGATGCGCGACACGCTGACCAGCGCGCCGCGATGCACGCGCAGGAACTTCCGGCCGAGCTTCTCCTCGAGTTTCTGCAGCGGCTCGCGCACCAGGTGCGCGCGTCCCAGCGCATGGATCTGCACGTAGTAGTCGGCGGCCTCGATCCACTCGATGTCGGCGATGTTGACCCAGCTGATGCGTCGGCCCTCGTGCACGGTGATGCGCTCGGCCTCGCGCCCCGGGTCCGGCTGCACGCCGCGCGTGCCGATGTCGCGCGCCAGGTCGACCAGCCGCCGCGAACGGATCGTGTCCTTGGCGCGGCGCAGGGCGCGCTCGAAGCGCTCGTCGTCGAACGGCTTGAGCAGGTAGTCGACCGCTTCCATGTCGAAGGCGCGCACCGCGTGCTCGGCGTGCGCGGTCGCGAAGATCACGTAGGGCGGGTCGGCGAGGCCCTCGAGCGCGCTGAAGCCGTCGCCGTGCGGCATGCGTACGTCGAGCAGCACCAGGTCGGGCTTCTGGTCGCGGATCGCGCGGCGCGCGTCGAAGCCCGTACCGACCTCGCCGATCAGCGCGATCTGCGGATCGCGCTCCAGCAGCGAACGCAGCTGGCGGCGCGCCAGCGGCTCGTCATCCGCGATGAGCGTCCGGATCGGCTCGGACATAGACGGTTTCCTCGCGTGGCATGCGCAGGCTGACTGTGGAGTGCCCGCAACCGATGAGCAACTCCAGCGCGAATCGGCCTTCGCCGAACAGGTACGACATGCGGCGGCGCGTGACGTCGAGCCCGATGCCGAGCCCGGCGACGCGCGGTTCGCCGCCTTCACCGAAGCTGCGCACACGCACCGCGAGATTCAGCCATTCGGGCGTGGAATACGCCTCGATGGTGATGCGGCCGCGGCCGCTGGCCTCGACGCCGTGGCGGATCGCGTTCTCGACCAGCGGCTGCAGGATCAGCGCGGGGACCAGCAGGTCCTCGGCGCGCGCTTCGATGTCGGCCTCGACGGCCAGCCGATCCTCGAAGCGCAGCTGTTCGCAGGCGACGTAGCGCTCGGTGAATTCCAGCTCCTCGCGCAGCGGCACGCGCGCCTCGCCGCGCGTCTTGAGCACCACGCGCAGCAGGTCGCTGAGCGCGACCACGGCGGTGAGCGCGCGCTTGTTCTCGCCGAGGCGCACCAGCGCGGCCACCGAGTTGAGCGCATTGAACAGGAAATGCGGTTGCAGCGTGCGCGCCAGCGAATCGAGCCGCGCCAGCGCCAGCTCGCGCTGCAGGTACAGCGCGCCCAGGCGGCTGGCCGCGAGGTGTCGCTGGTAGACCAGCGCGTAACCGATCGCGGCGATGATGGCGTAGCTGAAGACGTTGACGAATACCTCGCGGTAGAAGCGCGCGGTGAACGAGCCGGATTCCAGGTGCGTGAAGGCACTGATGAGCATGTCCAGCCACACGTCGATGGTCGACACGGCGAGCGCGCAGGCGACGTGCAGCGACAGCGCGCGCAGGCGCCGGCCCGGCTCGAAATCGAACAACTCGGCGGTCGTGAGGATGAACGGCGAGAACGCGCTCCACATCAGCATGCTCTGGATGGTGAGCAGCATCTCGTGGAACTCGAGACCGGTGGCCGAGCTGCCGACCAGCAGCACGTCGCGCAGCCACAGGAATGCGGCGAGCGCGAACCAGGCGGCGGTGCAGGCGACGAACACCGGCCAACGCAGGAAGCCGAAACGTACGGGCGGCGTAGCGCCGCCAGCATCCTCATCGTTGTTTGTTGGCCGCATGCGCGGGCGATTCTAGTGCGCCCCCGATCGGGACATGGACCTGAGACCGTTGGCCGGGGGAAAGCTACCGTTGGCTGCAGCCGGGCGCCCGTCAGACGACCGGCCCGGGACAGTAGCTGCAGTCCGATTGACCCTGGAAGTTGCAGGCGCAGCATCCGCCGGTAGCTGCCTCGCCACATGACTCCGGTTGGTGGGGGGACTGGAAGGCCTCCCGTCCCGCCGCCGCGAGGTGGCCAACCCTTCGGTCGGTCTGCCGGACTCCGGTGGACCGGCCCTTCTTTTAAGGGAACGCGGCCGTGACGTCGTAGGCGTGTCCCAGGCACTGCCGGTTCCACGCCTGCTCGAACCGATCGTCGCGACGATCGTCGAGCGCGACTTCCGTGCCCACGACCACGGCCTGGCCGCGCTGCAACTCGCCGCCGCCATCCAGCGTACGGTACTGGATGCAGGCCGCGCCGCCGTCGGTGACGCGCAGGGTCTCGATCCGGAAACCCACCGTGTGGGTCATGCGTGACTTGAGCGCAGCCAGCGAGGCGGACGCCAGCTGCTGGCGTTGCCGTGCCTCGGCGCTGGTGGTCACGAAGCCGGTGAGCACGAGCAGGATGATCGGTGAGGCGAGGATCCAGAGCGTCGTCTTCTTGAACGCGCCCGCGCGCAACTGCTGCATACCGGTCCGGAGTCAGGAGGAAAAGGGGACGGATACAAGTTAGTGCAAAGCGCGCCGCCAGCGAGGGTGCGCGCGTCACAGCCGGCGCGTGCGAAACAGTGATGGCGTGTGGAATTTCCGGGAAAAAGTCGCAGTTCGCGGTTGAAGTGGGGTGGCGCCTCATCCACTCCCCGGGTCGCACGCTAGCTTCTCGCCGTCATGTGCAAAGCGGAGTTGCCGTGGTGATGATGAAGTTCCCGACCCGCCCTGTGCGCCTGCACCATCCGGCGGGCGGGCGACATCCTTGACACTTCGAATCCAGGCCCGCTAACTCGCCGCCCATGCCGGAACAGGGAGGAGCCTCGAAGCCGGGCGCACTGCGACGTGCGCTGTTCCAGGACGTGCCATACATCCTGGACAGCCTGTGGCGCTGGGGCGAGTTCCGCATCAACCGTCTGGGCACCGTCGAGTTCGACGAGCCGCACCGCTACCAGATGCGGCCGGCCTGGCAGTCCGGCGCCTTCGCGCTGTACGTGCTCATGTGCTCGTTCGCGATCTTCGGCCCGACCTGGGACTCGCTTTGTGCGCTGCACGGCTTCGGCTTCATGACCGGCATCCGGCACGTCGCCAGCGCGCTGCTGGTCGTGGTCGCCGCGCTGATCTTCCTGCGCCTGCTGAACGCCGTCACGTTCCAGCTCGCGCGCCGCGCCGAGATCCTGGCGGCGCTGCGCCCGGACACCGATCCCGGCAATGCCAGCCCCTTCGCGAACGCCGCGCAGCGCGCGGCGCGCGGGCGGCGCTTGCGGAACGTGCGCGTGGCGCTCGACCGGCGCGCCGAGGAGCACTTCGGCAACCTGAGCCGCTTCTTCCGCGTGCTGCCCAGGCTGCGCAGGAACGACGCCGGGTCGCTGGTCTTCGGGCTGTTCGTGCTGATGTTCGGTTCGCTGCTGGTGATCGCGCCGGTCGCGGCCACGGCCTATGGACTGCGCTACGGCGAGACCGACGCGATGGGCTGCACGCGCCTCGAGCATCCCGGCCTGGTGGTCGCGCAGTTCGCGGCGCTGCTGCTGTTGCTGGCCGGCGGCTGGGGGCTGTGGCGCGGCTTCGGCCGTGCGCATGCGCTGCGCACCTGCGTGGCGCTGCTGGTGCTGCTCGCCGCCGTGATCGGCGCGCTGTGGCTGTGGTTCACGCCCGCGAAGCCGAGCGAGGCGGCCGGCGGCTTCTACCCGCACGTCTATCTACCGCTGCTGGCGGCGCTGTTCGCCGTGGCGCTGGCCGGGCGCCTGCTGGCGCACATCATGTTCTCGGGGTTCGGCGCGTCGCACGAGTTCCGCGCGGCCATGGCGCACCAGGATCTGCTGCGCAACGAGCGCACGCCGCCGGACGTGTCCAACCTGCGCCTGGTGTCCGCGTTCATCAACGGCGTCACCGCCAACCCGCTGCACTTCGCGCTGCTGCCGGCGTTCGTCGCGTTCATGGCGCCGACCGACTGGCTCGAGTGGCTGGTGCCGATGTTCGCGCTGGTCAGCGCGATCCTGCTGATGTACGGCTCGCTGTCGAGCCGCTGGGAACAGATGCTGATGTACGTACGGCGCTGGTTCCTGGTGGGCACGCCGCTGGTCATGTCGCTGGCCGTGATCCTGCTCGCCGTGCTGCGCCTGCTCGGCGTGCAATACGTCTCGACGGTGCTGGATGCCACGCCGGTCGGCGTGCTGTTCATCTTCATAGTGATGATGTACGTGGCGTTCTGGTTCTTCGAGTACTGGATCAACCGCTGGCTGGGCGAGCAGCTGCTCGAGGTGCTCGGCGCCGACCGGCATGCCTGCCCGGGCTTCGTGAAGTACGACTTCCAGCCCGGCGATACGCAGCCCTGGGCCAGTCCCGAGGGCCGCGTCATCGCGCTGCACGGCACCGGGCGCTTCGTCGCGCAGGGCTGGTTCGAGCGCCGGCAGCCGACCGGGGACGAGCGGCCGCGCGAGCACGCCTTCACCACCTACGGCATGGTGGAGCTGTTCGATGCGCTCGGCGAGCGCGTCGCCAACGGCAGCGGGCTGGCGCACGACATCCGCCGGCGCGTGCACCTGTACTTCACGCTGATCAACATGCTGCTGATCGCCGGCGCGATCGGCCTGTTCCTCTGGCACCTGAACTGGTCGCGGCCGCTGGCGGTCGCGCCCATGGTGCGCGCCAGCGCCATCAAGCCCGAGCAGGTGAGCAAGGCGGAGCTGGCGGCGCAGGCGCGCGCCACCGGCGATACGCTGGCGCAGCGCTTGCTGGCGCAGGCCGCGGAGCGGCGGCCGTCGCTGGTGGTCGCGGCCTCGGGCGGCGGCACGCGCGCGGCGGTGTACACGGCCGTGGCGCTCGAAGGCATGGCGCAGATCAACCGCGCGCGCGACGTCGTGCTGCTGAGCGGTGTCTCGGGCGGCGGCGTCGCGGCGGCCGTGTTCGCCAGCCGCTTCGCCGCACTGCGCGATGCCAATCCGCGCGATGAAGACGGCGGGCATCCCGGCCCGTGGATGCAGTACGTGGCCACGGTGTCGCAGCCCTACATCCAGGACGTGCTCGAAGGCGCGGGCGAGTTGCGCATTTCCGGCAGCGCCTCGCTCGGCGTGCTGCTGCAGGAGAGCCTGGAGCGGCGCGCGTTCGCGCCACAGTTCACCGCCGTCGACACGTTCGCGAAGCTCAAGGATCCGGCGCTGATCCTGAACTCGGCGATCAGCGGGCATCCGTACAGCGACTCGGAGCTGCTGCAGGGACGCGTCGCGGCGCCCGGTCAGTCCTGCGTCAGCCAGTCACGGCCGTACGCCAACCTCGCGGGCGGCCGGCTGATCTTCACCAATCTGGACAACCTGAGCGGCTTCCCGTCGCCCAGCACCGAGATGCCGGACATGTGGCTGCCGTATCGCATCGTGAACGATGGCAGCGTGGAGCTGGCGGCGGCTTCGGCGCTGACCGCGAACTTCCCGCCGGTGTTCTCCAATGCGCGCGTGCGCCTGATCACGCGCGAGAACGGCGAGTGTCCCGCGCAGTCCTATTTCGTGACCGACGGCGGCGCCACCGAGAACCTCGGCCTGGTGTCGGCGTTGTTTGCGCTGCGCGGCACGCTGGCGCAGCTGCCGGACACGGCCGTGCTCGGCGACATCCACGTGCTGGCGCTCGAGGCCTCGGCGATCGACTACGACTACCGTGACGATCGCGGCGTCGGTGCCGCCACCGGCGGATCGAAGGAGCGCATCAATGCCGGCCTCACGCAGGTGCTGATCCGCGAAGTCGGTGCGCTGGTCGCGAAGCACGGCGCCGCGCTGCGCGTGCACTACCTGCCGCTGCCGGTGGCGTTCCGCTCGCGCGGCGGCTTCGGCACGCACTGGATGTTCGCGCGCAACGTGCGCGTGACCAATCCGCTGCTGGCGGTCGCGCCGAGCTGGAAGGAGGCGCTGATGAGCCACGAGAAGATCAAGGATCACGTCGACCTGAGCCGCGAGGAAGTCATGGTGACCTGGCGCGCGCTGTTCGATCCGCGCCAGCCGATCTGCCGGACCGCCGAGGACTACATCCATGACCCGGCGAAGGCGCCGGCGGGCTGGACGGCCGACGTGCAGAACGTGACGCGCTGGATCTGCGGCCACGACGACAGCCGCAACCAGCGGCAGCTGCTGCCCGACTACCAGGTGGAGGCCTGGCAGAACGTGGTGCGCGAGCTGGGCCGCATCCAGCCCGGGCCGGCTGACTAGCTAGCGCGCGGACGCGGTCGCGGTCTCGGGCGGCATCACGCCATCGAGCGTGGGTACCAGGATGTCGGTGAAGAACGGACGGGTCTGGTTCTTCTCGCAGCGGTCGGCGATCTTGCGCAGCGCGGCCGGCCACTCGTCCCAGAACTTCTCTTCCTGCGCATCCGGCACGTGCTTCTTCTGCATGTACAGGCGCGCCGAGGTGTACGGCATCACCTCGAGGCTGGCGTCGCGGATGCCGGCCTCCTCGCGCATGCGGTCGATCTCCCAGAGGAAGTCGGCGCACATCATGGTCTGCACGCGCAGCGTCTCCTGCTGGATCGGCGGCGGCTTGACGGTGACGCGCACGACCTTGCGGCCGCCGCGCTTGTACATGTTGACGGTGACCTTGAGCGAGCTCGCGACCGGCTGGCTGCGCTCGTCGAGGCCCGGCAGGAAGCGCATGCCACGCATGAAGTCCACGGCCAGCGCGTCGGCTTCGACGCTGCCGCTGGTCTCGCTGACGAGCACGTTGGTGATCTTGCCGGCAGCGTCGACCTGCACTTCGACGGGCACCGAGTAGTCGTCGTCGAGCGCAGGCCGGTTGTGCGGATACTCGACCTTGCCGTTGGTGACGAGCACCGGCTGGATGGGTCCGATCTGCGCGAGGGCAGGCGCGGCCGCGAGGCATGAAACATAACCAAGCAGCGCGACGAAGCGGTGAAAGGTTGGCGTTTTCATGGGCTCGAAACTGCGCCCGCGCGTGAAGTGGCGCAATTGTTAGGCGGGAAATCCGTGCGGTCCCTACGGGTCAGTCCCGGGGACTGTGAACCATCCATCACGGCCGCCGTGACATGGTAAATCGCGCAGCGCGCCGATAGCATCGCGCGCATGCCACGCCTCGTGTCCGGAATCGCGCTCGCGCTTTGCCTGTGGACCTCGCATGCAGCCGCGGCCGAGCTGCGCCGCCTCGACGGCGCGTCGCAGTCGGTCGAGCTGGTCGACCTGATCGTCGAGGAGCTCATGAGCACGCGCGAAGTGCCGGGGCTCGGCGTCGCGCTGATCCAGGACGGCCGGGTGCGCTTCGCCCGGACCTACGGCTGGCGCCGGCTCGACCCGGACCAGCCGCTCGAGCTGGACACGGTCATGTACGGCGCCTCGCTGACCAAGGCGAC
>DASTHJ010000523.1:0-4100 GCA_035718265.1 Steroidobacteraceae bacterium
CGGCAAGCCGTACCAGGAGGCGCAGCTGCTCGAGGCCATCGAGCCGCTGATCGCCCGCCGCCGCGAAGCGCACCTGCGCGAGGCCAACTAGAGGCGCGTATGGTCGAACGGATATCGGAAATCTACAGCCTGCTGGTGCCGTTGCTCGACGGCCGGCTGATCATCCCGCGCTCCTGCGTCGCCGAGGTCGTGGGTTTCCAGCAGCCCTCGGAAATGCCGGGCGCGCCGCCGTGGTACCTGGGGACTTTCTCGTGGGGCAGCCGGCAGATCCCGCTGATCTCCTTCGAGGGCACCTGCGGGCAGACCATCCCGCCGCTGACCGGCCGCACGCGCGTGGTGGTGCTGTTCGCGCTCGGTGCGCAGATCGAGGGCGGCTACTACGGCATGGTGTCGCAGGGCTTCCCGCAGCTGGTGCGCGTCAGCGCCGACATCCTGCGTCCGGATCCCACCAGGACCTTCCCCGAGCGCACGCCGATCATCTCGCAGGTGCGCATGATCAACGAGGCGCCGTGGATACCGGACCTGGAGCGCATCGAGGAGATGGTCGCCGAGGAGACCTCGGTGATGGTGGAGTAACGGCGCCGCACCACGGCGCCGCTCAATCGTCGATCGTGAATTTGCTCTGGGCGTCGAATTGCACGCGTTCGGCGGGCGTCAGGCGCGAGCGCAGCAAGCGCACGCTGTAGCCGGCGATGAGATGGTCGTCTTCGATGGCCAGCCAGTCCGAGACGTCCTCGCGCGGCAGCAGGACTTCCTGGCCGTAGCGGAGGTCGGGAATGTTGAGCGGCTCGTTGCCGATGTTGCCGCGATAACCCTCCGGTACGACGCGGACCTGGTTCAGCCAGATGTGCTCGACCACGCCGCCACGCTCGAACCTGCCCTTGAGCGAGATGTAGGTCTGCTTCGGCGGCGGATCCGTCAGGCGCCGTTCGAATTCGTCGAGCGAGACCTGTGCCTTGTGGATGGCGGTATTCATCTCGGGATCGTCGTCGCCGACCATGCTGACCGGCGGCTGCCCTTCGCGTTCGATGACTTCGCCGTTTCCGTCGCCGCAGCCGGCGAGCACGGCAACCACCAGCATCCACGCCAGTTCCCGTTTCATGCGAAATCTCCCGCGATGGCCTGCAATGCGGCGAGCGCCGCAAGTCCCGCCGTCTCGGTGCGCATGATGCGCGGTCCGAGGCGCAACGTCTCGAAGGAGTTCGCGAGCGCGAACTTCCGCTCGCCCTCGGCGAGGCCGCCCTCCGGTCCGATGAGCAAGGCAATCGCGCCTGGCGCGGTGCGCGCGGCCCGGGGCAGGGAACGGGCGCCATCGGCGGCCAGCAGGCAGCGCAGGCCGCCGGCCGCGAGCCCCGCGATGGCGTCGCCGAGTCCGACCGGCGCATCGACCTGCGGTACGCGGTCGCGGCCGCACTGCTCGCAGGCGGACACCGCGATCGACCGCCAGTGCTCGTGCTTGCGCGCGCGCTGCTTTGCCTCCAGGCGCACCACCGACCGTTCGGTGAGCAGCGGCACGATGCGCCGTACGCCCAATTCCGTGGCCTTCTGGACGATGAGGTCCATGCGTTCGCCGCGCGCGATGCCCTGCAACAGCGTGATGTCCAATGGCGACTCTCGTTCCACCGCCCGATGCTCCAGCACACGCGCGCGCACCTGTTTGCCGGCGGCGGAAATCGTCGCCGCGTACTCGCCGCCCGCGCCGTCGAACAGGATCAGCGGCGCGCCGGGCGATAGGCGCAGCACGCGCACCAGGTGTTCGGCCGCCTGCGCGGGCAGCGTGATCTCCTGCCCGCTCACCAGCGGACCCGGCACGTGGATGCGCGTCAGGCGCATGCCAGCTCGATGCCTTCGGTGGCCGCGCGCGCCAGCATTTCGATCTGCTCCGGCTCGATGACGTACGGCGGCATGAAGTAGAGCGTCGTGCCGAGCGGCCGCAACAGCACGCCGCGTTCGAGCGCGTGCCGGTAGATGCGCAGGCCGCGCCGCTCCTGCCACGGCCAGGCCTCGCGCGTCGCGCGATCCTTCACCAGTTCGATGGCGAGGATCATGCCCCGCTGGCGGATCTCGGCGACGTGCCGGTGGTCGCGCAGGTGCTCGACGCTCGCAGCCATGAGGCGCGCAGTCTGGCGATTGCGCGCCAGCACGTCCTGCTCGCGGAACAACGCGAGCGTGGCGTTCGCGGCGGCGCAGGCCAGCGGGTTGCCGGTGTAGCTGTGCGAATGCAGGAAGGCATTGAGCCTGACGTACTCATCATAGAAGGCGTCGTACACGGCAGCCGTGGTCATGACCGCCGACAACGGCAGATAGCCGCCCGTCAATCCCTTGGACAGGCACAGGTAGTCGGGCCGGATGCCGGCCTGCTCGCAGGCGAACAGCGTCCCGGTGCGCCCGAAGCCGACGGCGATCTCGTCGGCGATGAGTTGCACCTCGTACTGGTCGCAGGCCTGGCGCAACAGGGTCAGGTAGTGCGGGTCGTACATGCGCATGCCGCCGGCGCATTGCACCAGCGGCTCGACGATCACCGCGGCGACCTCCTCGTGGTGTTGCGCGAGCGCGGCGTGCATGTGCGCGAACATGCGTTCGGCGTGTTCGGCCTCGCTGACGCCGGCCTCGCGCCCGAAGGCATCCGGCGACGGCACGCTGATCACTTCCATGAGCAGCGGGCGGTAGATGGACTTGTACAGCTCGACGTTGCCGACCGCGAGCGCGCCGAGCGTCTCGCCGTGATAGCTGTTGGTCAGGGTGATGAAGCGCGTCTTGCGCGGCCGGCCGCGGTTGCGCCAGTAGTGGAAGCTCATCTTGATCGCGACTTCGATCGCCGCCGAGCCATTGTCGGCGAAGAAGCAGCGCTCGAGGCCGGCGGGCGCGATGCGCACCAGTTCCTCCGCCAGCGTCACCGCCGGCTCGTGCGTGAAGCCCGCGAAGATCGCGTGCTCGAGTTTCTGCAGCTGCGCGGCGACGGCGGCATTGATGCGCGGATTGGCGTGTCCGAACAGGTTCACCCACCAGGAGCTGATGCCGTCGACGTAGCGCTTGCCGGCGAAGTCCTCGAGCCACACGCCGCTGCCCGCGCGCAGCGGAATCAGCGGCACGCTCTCGTGATCCTTCATCTGCGTGCACGGATGCCACACGTGCCGCAGGTCGCGTTCCACCCAGCTGTCGTTGACGTTCACTTCGCGTCGCACCGAAATGGCCGCGGCTATTGTGGCATGCTAACGACGCCATGCGCGTCGATGTCGCGACCGGCCTGCTGGTCGGTGTCAAACAGGTGCTGTCGCCGTACTTCGATGAACGGCCGCCGGGCGTCGCGCCCGACCTGATCGTCCTGCATGGCATCAGCCTGCCGCCCGGAGAATTCGGCGGCCCATGGATCGCCCGGCTGTTCACCGGCAATCTGCCGGCGGATGCGCACCCGGAATTCCCCGAGCGCGCGACGCTGCGCGTGTCCGCGCACCTGCTGATCCGGCGCGACGGGCAGGTGGTGCAGTTCGTCTCGTTCAACGATCGCGCCTGGCATGCCGGCAAGTCGGCATGGCAGGGCCGCGAGGCGTGCAACGACTACTCGATCGGCATCGAGTGCGAAGGGACCGACGAGCTGCCGTACGAAGCCGCGCAGTATGCAAGCCTGCGCGTGCTGCTGCCGATGTTACAGTCCGCCTACCCGGCGATCACCCGCGAACGCATCGTCGGCCACTCGGACGTGGCGCCGGGCCGCAAGACGGACCCCGGCCCGTCGTTCGACTGGGCGCAGATCCGCTGAGGCGGCGCCACTGAAGCAGGCCGCGGTCGGTCAACGCTTGCCGCGGTCGTGTCGCCAGAGGACTTCCGAACCGTGTTCGTGTCGCGCGAGCACGCGCGCGATCACGAACAGCAGGTCCGAGAGCCGGTTGAGATAGCGCGGCACTTCCGCATTGACGGACTCGGCCTGCGCCAGCGTCCACACGCGCCGCTCCGCGCGCCGCACGATGGTCCGCGCGAGATGGCAGGCCGCCGCCGCGGGACCACCGCCGGGCAGGATGAAATCCTTGAGCGCCGGCAGCGGGTCGTTGAAATGGTCCAGCACCTGCTCGAGTTCCGCGATGCGCCCGGCCTGTATCGCC
>DASTHJ010000524.1:0-7530 GCA_035718265.1 Steroidobacteraceae bacterium
AAGCGCAGGTCCGTGACCCAGGCCGGATTGCCCGGGGAATTTGCGACGCGGTTGTGCGGGAACATGATGACCGGCTGCTCCTTGCGCGCGGCCACCTTGTCCCAGGCGATCTGCGGCGAGTCCGGCGTCATGCCCGGCAGATCGACCAGTCCGGCCGGATGACCATAGAACGCATCCTTGCGCAGCGCGAACAGCTTGGACGTGCCGACGAAATCGCCCTGGTTGTCCGCGTACCAGAGCCGGCCGTCCGGCGCGACGCCGAGGCTCGCGGGACTGCGCATGCCGTTCGCGAACAGCTGGAACTTGCCGCCCGGCTCGACGCGGATCGCCCATCCGGCGAAGCCGCCCCACGAGCCCATGACATTGCCGCCCGCGGTATACGCCGTGCCGCTCATGTCGTGCACCAGGTTGATGGCGATGTAGTACGCACCGTCGGGCCCGCGCACCGGGCCGTGCATGTAGTTGTGGTAGTTGCC
This sequence comes from Steroidobacteraceae bacterium, assembly GCA_035718265.1. Lineage (GTDB taxonomy): Bacteria > Pseudomonadota > Gammaproteobacteria > Steroidobacterales > Steroidobacteraceae > CADEED01. The sequence goes on from DASTHJ010000524.1 coordinate 477, forward strand.
GTGATAGGAGTTCGCGTCGAACAGCGTCTGGTAGTCGTCGGCGACGCCGTCGCCGTTGGTGTCGCGGATGCGGGTCAGTTCGGCCTTCTGCCCGGCGACCACGCTCAGGCCCTTGGCGTCCTCGACCACCACGCCGAGGCTGTCGAACAACCCTTCCGCGAACGGCCGCCACTCGCCCTTCACCAGGCGCCAGATGCCCGCGGTGCGCGTCGCCACGACGATGGTGCCGTCCTTCGCGCGCGCCAGGCCCAGCGCTTCGAACAGCTGGTCGCGGCCGTAGTTGTCCTTCGGCGGATAGTAGTTCTCGATCGTGTAGCCGGCGGGTAGTTTGGCCGTGGCCGGCGCGGTGACCAGCGCGGCGTGCCGGAAGTCGTACTGCGCAGGCGCCGGACGCCAGGCATTCGCGGCCACCGCGATGCGCCCGCGCAACGTGGCATTCAGCTTGCCGGCCGGCAGCGTCCAGCGGCCGTTCGCGAGCGTGCCGACGCTGGCGACCGCGGCCCGCAGCAGGCCGTCGTTCAGCGCGAAGGACTGCGGCGCGGCCAGCGTGCCGGTCAGCGTGATGGTCGCGTCGCCATTGGATGCGATGCGTGTCGCGATCCCCACCGTGTTCTTCGCGACCCGATAGCGGAACACGGGCGGCGCGAGCTTGTCGCGCGAATCGCGCGAGTAGCCGAGGAACTGCGCGTCGATCGCCGCGATGCGCGCCAGCTGGTCCTCGCGGCTGTACAGCGCCGCGCGGATGGCGGCGTAGTCGCCGAACCTGGCGTCCTTGAAGGTGAAGTCGATTGGCTCGCCGTGCGCATCGAGCGGCGCCAGCAGGTATTCGCGATCGCCGAAGCCGATTTGGTGGCTGTCGTAGCCCAGCGCCAGGCCCTTGCCGCCGCGATTGGTGAGCTCGCCCGACATGTCGAGGAAGCCGCCCTGCCAGATCTTCACGACCGCCAGCAGGCGTGGATCGAAGCTGTAGTGGATGCCGTCGGGATTGCCGACGTGGATGGCACGTGCCGAGGTGCCGGGCAGCGGGCCGCGCTGCATCCGCACGGTGTCATCGACCAGCCACTGCAGGCCGTCGGCCATGGGATCGTACGGTGCCGCCGGTTGCAGCTTGCCGAGCATCGTCACCGGTCCGCGCTCGCCGGGATCGTTCAGCGTGGCGAGCCAGGCGCCGATCGCGTCGATCTGTTCGTCCGAAACGACCTCCTGGGTGAACGGCGGCATCACCGCCGGATACGCCGCGCCCCGGGTGGCGCCGGCTTCGGCCACCGCGAGCTGCTCCGCCGGCGCGCGCACCGAACGGTGCAGGTATTGCCGGTCCGCCTTGATCTGGAAACGATGGCCCTCGCTGCCTTCCACCACCTCGCGGGTGCGCGGCTCGGTGCGGAACAGACCGTAAAGATTCGGACCGGAGCTCACCGCCTGGCTGTCGCGCTCCACCAGGTGGCAGGCCTCGCAGCCCACCGAGGTGAACAGTTCCTTGCCGAGCGCCACGATGTCGATCAGCGATTTCTCGTTGGTGTCGCCGCCCGAGGCAGCGGGCAACGTGACTTCGTCGAAGTTCGCCGGATCGTGCCGCGAATCGCGGATCGCGAACGTGCCCTCGTCGATGACGAAGAACATCGGGCCGCGCATGTCTTCCGCGGGCCAGCGCGCACCGGGACTGGCGCCCTCGAAGATGATATTGCGGCGCACTTCGGTGCCCACCTGGATCTCGAGCGCCAGCGCGTTCGACTGCTTGTTGTAGCCGGCGTCGTAGCGCGGCGCGCGCAGCCGGATCAGTACGCGCTGCCAGTCGCCGTTGCCGGTGAGCGGCACCGCGTAGCGGCCCATCAGGTAGATCGTCGCGTGCGCGCCGGGCGCCGCGCGGAATTGCAGCGAGGTCACGCTGTCGGCCGTGGTCACGCGCGACTGCAGCGCGTGCTGCATCGTGGTGGCGCTCGAGCTCAGCACGCCATCGGCGGACGCCCACGCCGGATTGTCCCGGAAGGCGGAAAACGTGCCCGACGCATCCGGCGCGGCGAAACTCGCCGGCACGAGCACGGTCAGAGCCAAGGCCGCGACGGCGCGGCGGAAAAACTTCGACATGGAGTCCCCTCCTGGCCGGCTACACTAACCGAATTTCCCGCCTGCGAAACCAGCCCGACCGATATCAAAAATGAGCTTGCTCCTGACACTCTTTGCCGTTAATGGCGGCGCCGCGGCGAACACGCCGCCGCCCACGACACCGCCGGGTGCGCAGCCGCAGATCGTGATCACGGGCTCGCGCGTCGCCACGGCGCCGGACGAGCTCGGGGCCAACGTCACGGTGCTGTCGCGCGAGGATTTCGCCGTCGAGAAGCCGGTGAAGCTCGCCGACGTGCTGCGCCGCGTGGCCGGGGTGCACGTCGACCAGGTCGGCGGCCGCGGCGGCACCGGTTCGCTCTACCTGCGCGGCGCCGACCCTAACTACACGCTGGTGCTGGTGGACGGCGTGCGCGTCAACGATCCGACCAACGCGCGCGGCGGTTCGTTCGACTTCTCGACCTTCGACGTGGCCGACATCGAGCGCGTCGAGGTGGCGCGCGGCCCGTACTCGGCGGTGTATGGCGGCGACGCGCTGGCCGGCGTGATCAACATCGTCACGCGGCACGCGCCGCGCGGGCGCACGCAGGCATCGGTCGAGGCGATGGGCGGCGCGTACGACACGCGCGAATTCGCCGTCGATGCCGGCGGTCCGCTGTCCGCGGCCGGCGCTCGCGGCAACTGGAATCTCGCCGCCGGCGACAGCCACGAAGGCCAGGTGGTGCGCGGCAACCGCTTCGAGTCGCGACGCGTTTCCGGCAGCCTCGACGGCACGATCGGCGAATCGACCACGCTGTACCTTTCGGGCCGCCACACCGATTCGCAGCGCGCCGGCTTCCCCGACGACAGCGGCGGCTGGGAATTCGCCACGCTGCGCGACACCGAGACGCGTGACGCCGACGAGACCGTGCTCGGCGCCGGCGTCAGCACGCGCGTCGGCGCGGCGACGTTCTCGCTGACCACCGGCTACTTCGATCGCGACGACCACATCGATTCGCCCGGCGTGGCCCCCGGCATCCGCGATCCGTTCGGCTTGCCGCCGAACGTGGTGGACACGCGCCTGCGGCGCTATTCCGCCACGCTGAGCGGCACGCAGAAGATCTCCGACCTGTTGTCGGTGGCCTACGGCGTCGACTGGCTGCGCGAGGAAGGCCGCAGCGACGGCGCGCTCGACTTCGGCGGCGGCTTCATGGTGCCGACCACCTTCGAGCTGACGCGCACTTCCTGGGCGCCGTTCACCGAAGTGCGGCTGGATTCCGGCCTCGGGCTGTCGGCGCAGGCCGGCGTGCGCTTCGACAAGCCGGACGGCATGGATTCGGTGACCAGCCCGCGCGTGCGCGTCGCCTATGAATTCGCGGGCTCCGGCGTCACGCTGGCGGGCGCCTGGGGCAAGGCGTTCAAACTGCCCAGCCTGTACGCGCTGGGGCATCCGCTGGTCGGCAACCCGGAGCTGGCGCCCGAGCGCGGCCAATCGCACGAGATCGAGCTGTCGCAGTCACTGCTGGACGGCAGGGCGCGCTGGAGCGCGACCTGGTTCGACGGCGAGTTCCGCAACGCCATCGATTTCGATCCCGGCCCGCCGCCACGGCTGGTGAACCGCAACCTGGTCGACACCGACGGTTTCGAGCTCGCGGCGAACCTCGCGCTCGGCGAGCACTGGCGCTTCGACGGCAGCGTCACGCACGCGCGCAGCCGCATCGGCTCGAGCGGCGAGCAATTGCGCAACCGCCCGGAGTGGCGCGGCGGGCTCGCGGCGCACTGGTCGCCGCTGTCGGCTCTCGATTTCTCGCTGTCGGCGACCCATGTCGGTTCGTCGCGGGATTCCTCGATCGCCACCGGCGACGTGCGGCTCGAGGACTACACGCGTTTCGACGTCAGCGCATCCTGGCAGGTCTCGACCAGGCTCGAAGCCTGGGTGGCCGTCGACAATCTCACCGACCAGCAGTACCAGGAGTTCATCGGCTTCGAGACGCGCGGCATCGCGCCACGCGCCGGCGTGCGCTTCAGTTTCTAGAGCGTTCCGCGACGCAGGCGGCAGCCCTGCGGCTTCAGCCGGCCGTCCGGCAGGACCTCGAGCGAGGCACAGGCCTGCACGGTGCGGATGTTTTCGCCGCCGCTGCTGCCCATGCGCAGCAGCAGGCGCTCGCCGTGTGCGCCGAACACTGCCTGCGTGACCAGGTCGACGTCGGGCCCGGCCAGCAGCCGATAGGTGTACACGAACGCGCGACCCCGGGACTGCGCGGCGAGCGCGCACTGCGTGGCGCGACGCCGGTCCGCGAGGGTTTCCGCCTCGGCCGCGTGGCGCTCGTCGGCATCGCGGATCGTTCCGCAGATGCCTGGGTCGTCGCCGAGCATGGCCGTGGCATCGAAGCCGAACAGGCGGCAGCACGCGGGTTCCGCCGCGAACAGCGCCGAGGCCTGGAGGGCGAGCAATGCCGTGCTGCCGGCGCGGACCTCGATCTTCGAATGCCCCATCGCGCCTCCGCCATACGAAGAGGGCGGACCTGCGTCCGCCCTCTCGCAGCAACGCTACTTCTTCAAATCGAGTACCACCGGCCTGTAGCCGCCCCGACTCCTGAAATACAGGATCATGCCGAGGTACACGATGAACATGATCACCGGCAGGATGGCGATGGTGCGCAGCGCGTCGTACTTGGAGGCACGATCCGCCGCGTCCACGGCCGCCTTCTCCTCACCGGCGAGTTCCGCGCGCCGGGTCGGATCGATGGCCGTGTAGTCGCCGAAGATGCCGGTACGCTCGGTCTTCAGGGACTCGACCAGCTGCGTGTTGTTCTGCGCGTCGTACGTGGCGACGCCGTGCACCATCTGCCGGTCCAGCACCTGGCCGATCAGCGGGCCGCCGATCACGCCGGCGCCCAGCATGCCGATGCCGGCGACCACGTTGAGCGTGATCGCGCCGCCCCTGGGCGACTGCTCGGACACCACGCCGAGCGAGGTCGGCCAGAAGAACGCCTTGCCGAAGCTGTACAACGTGGCCGCGACGATGATCATGACGCCGGCGGACTTCGACAGCAGCAGCAGTCCCGCGGCCGCGACCAGCGCCGAGATCGCCAGCAGTCCCAGCGGCGAGAAGCGGTGGATCAAGGGCCCGGCGAACAGGCGCAGCACCAGCACGATGGCCATGGCGTAGACCAGCACCCAGCCGGCGTTGAGGCCGAGGTCGGTCATCGCCGGCGTGAGGATCGAGGTGATCCAGCTGTCCGTGCCGAGCTCGGTGATCGCCAGCGGGATCATGACCAGGATCATCACGATGAACAGCGGCTTGCCGAGCGAACGCGACCACAGGCCGTAGCCGATGGTCAGCAACGCGATCAGGATCCACTTGACCGCGGTGGACAGGTGGAACCACTCGCCGATGGCGTACACCATCAACGCCGCGACCACGAAGGCGCTGATCGCGCCGGCCTCCGCCAGCATCTCGCGGTACGACACGCCCGCGGCGACGCGCTCGCTCTGCGGGAACTGGCGCGGCACCAGCATCACGACGTAGGTGATCACGGGAATCAGGATCAGCGCCATCTGGTAGCGCCAGCCGAAGCCCGCGGGGAACATCATGGCGAGCAGGCCGCCGATCACGAAGCCGGCCGGCCAGCCGGCGTGCAGGCGATTCAACCAGGTGGTCTTGTCGTGGCGGAATTCGCGCGCCACCAGCGGGTTGATGCCCGCCTCGACCGCGCCGTTGCCGAGACTCAGCACGAACGTGCCGATGTACAGCGACCAGTAGCCATTGGCCTGCAGGATCAGCACCAGTCCCAGGACGTGGCAGGCGGCCGCGAACCACAGCGTCGCCTTGAAACCGATGCGGTCGATGATCAGCGACAGCAGCACGATGCTGATCGCGAACGGCCACAGGCCGACGCCCGCGAGCTCGCCCTTCTGCGTCTCGCTGAGCCCGAACTCGATGCCCCACGCGTCGATGGAGAACGCGCGCAGGATGAAGCAGAACGACGTGGCGACCAGCGCGGCGAAACACACCGCGAAGGTCTTCTTGGCCTCGGCTGACGCACCCATGGTGCCGGTCATAGCGGCTTCTGTACTCATCTCGACCCCCCTGAATGGATAGTTAGATCAGATCTTCGTCCAGGCGCTGTTGGCCTTCCCCGATTGCAACACCGCCTCGATGAATGCCATGACGCGCGCGCCCGTCACCACGTCCGGCGCGAACAGCGACGCCGCCTTCGGTGAGCGCGACTCGAGCCGCGCGGTCACGCGCTCGGCGAAATCCGTGTACAGCTGCGAGAAGGCCTCGATGAAGCCTTCCGGGTGGCCGCCGGGCAGCGCCACCGAGCTGCTCGGCGTGCCCGGATCGCCGCGCCGCACGAAGCGCGGCGCCTCGCCGGCCTCGACGACCAGCAGTTCCTCGGGCCGCTCCTGGAACCACTGGATCGAGCCGTCCTCGCCGTACACGCGCAGCCGGTGCGAGTTCAGGTGCCCGATGGCCACCTGGCTGGCCCACAGGCTGCCACGCGCGCCGTTCGCGAAGCGCAGCAGCACGTTGACGTTGTCGTCGATAGGCCGGCCCGGCACGATGGCCGTGACGTCCGCGGCGACCTCCGCCACCTTCTCACCGGTGACGAACTCCGCGAGCTGGAAGGCATGCGAACCGATGTCGCCCAGTGCGCCGGCGCCGGCCTGCTTCGGATCCGTGCGCCAGCTGGCCTGCTTCTGCCCGGTCTTCTCGAGCGCGGTGGCCAGCCAGCCCTGCGGATACTCGGCCTGCACCACGCGCAGCTTGCCGATCAGCCCGTCGGCGATCAGCTGCTTGGCATGGCGGATCATCGGGTAGCCGGTGTAGTTGAAGGTCACGCCCAGCAAGCGGCGCTTGTCGGCCGCGAGCTTCACGAGCTTCTCGGCGTCGGGCAGGTTGGTGGTCAGCGGCTTGTCGCAGATCACGTCGAGGCCGGCCTCGAGGCAGGCCGCCGACTGCTCGTAGTGCACGTGGTTCGGCGTGACGATCGACACCACCTCGATG
>DASTHJ010000525.1:0-5536 GCA_035718265.1 Steroidobacteraceae bacterium
ACGCGCTCGCGGGGCAGCAGCTTGCCGCGCGCCACGTGCTTGGCCCGCGCCGCCTCGCCGCCGCCGGCGGCCACGCGGGCCTGGCGCGTACGCAATTCGTCGACCAGCGCACGCATGGCGGCGGCATTGGCCGCGAATTCGGCACTTTTCCTATCGACTTTGGAATCCAGCACCGGCATGATTGTCGGACAATAGTACAACCCGACATTTGAAGGCAAGCGACATGAGCACGCTCGACAGGTGCGACTTCGACTTCGGGCTCGGCGAGGTCATCGACGAGGTGCGCGCGCAGTCGCGCCGCTTCGCGCGCGAGCGCATCGCGCCGCGTGCCGAGGAAATCGATCGCAGCAACGAATTCCCCCGCGACCTGTGGCCGCAGCTCGGCGACGCGGGTCTGCTCGGCATCACGGTGCCGGAGCGCTGGGGCGGCGCGAACCTCGGCTACCTGGCGCACATCATCGTCATGGAGGAGATCTCGCGCGCCTCGGGATCGGTGGGTCTGTCCTACGGGGCGCACTCCAACCTCTGCATGAACCAGATCGTGCTGAACGCCACGGACGCGCAGCGCGACCGCTACCTGCCGAAGCTCGTCTCCGGTGAGCACGTCGGCGCGCTCGCGATGAGCGAGCCCGGCGCGGGCTCGGACGTGGTCGGCATGCAGCTGCGCGCCGAGAAGCGCGCCGACGGCTACGCCCTCACCGGCCGCAAGATGTGGATCACCAACGGTCCGGACGCCGACGTGGCCGTGGTGTACGCCAAGACCGACCCGGCCGCCGGCCCGCGCGGCATCACGGCGTTCATCGTCGAGAAGGGCTGGAAGGGATTCTGGAGCGCGCAGAAGCTCGACAAGCTCGGCATGCGCGGCTCGTCCACCTCCGAGCTGGTGTTCGAGAACTGTGTGGTGCCCGAAGAGAACGTGCTCGGCGAAGTCAACGGCGGCGTGCGCGTGCTGATGCGCGGCCTCGACTACGAGCGGGCCGTGCTCGGCGGCGGACCGCTCGGCCTCATGGCCGCGGCACTCGACCTGGTGCTGCCGTACGTCCACGAGCGCAAGCAGTTCGGCCAGCCCGTCGGCACCTTCGAGCTGATGCAGGCCAAGCTCGCCGACATGTACGCCAGCCTCAATGCGGCGCGCGCCTATTCGTATGCCATCGGCCGCGCCTGCGATGCCGGTCGCTGCTCGCGCCAGGACGCCGCCGCGGCCATCCTGTTCGGCGCCAATCGGGCCACGCAGATGTGCCTGGAGGCCATCCAGGCGCTGGGAGGCAACGGCTACATCAACGAGTACGCCGCCGGACGTCTGCTGCGCGATGCCAAGCTGTACGAGATAGGCGCCGGCACGCAGGAGATCCGCCGCATGCTGATCGGGCGCGAGCTCTACGAGCTGACCGCATGAGCCCGGTGCGACCGCGTCAAACTACCCGGCGCGCGCAGTTCGCGCCGATCCGCGTGGAACCGGCGTACCGCAAGGTGGCCGCGGCGCTGCTCGCGCGCATCACCGATCGCAGCATCAATCCCGGCGAGCGCCTGCCCGCGGAGATGGAGCTCGCGCGGCAGTTCGGCGTGCACCGCGGCACCGTGCGCGAGGCGCTGCGCGAACTCGAAACCAACGGCGTGCTCAAGCGCGAGCGTGGTTCCAAGCTGATGATGGTCACGCGCCCGGCGCGGGACGCGGTGGCCGCGGGCGTGTCCCGTGCGCTGGCGCTGCACGACGTGAGTTTCCACGACATCTGGGAGGCGCTGACCGCCCTGGAGCCGCCGATCGCCACGGCCGCCGCCCGCAACCGCTCGGCGGCGGACATCCAGCGCCTCGAGGCCATCGTCGCGCGACTCGACGACGGTCTCGACACGACCGCGGCGGTCGAGCAGACCGCCGACTTCTTCCGCGCGGTGGGCGAAGCCACGGCCAACGGGGTGTTCATGCTGGCGCACGAGCCGCTGGTGCAGCTGCTGGTGCCCTCGCTCGAGGCCATGATCAACCAGGTACCCCAGGCCCGACGCCGCATCGCCGAGGCGCAGCGCAAACTGCTCGCGGCCATCCGCGAGCGCAATGGCACGCAGGCCAGCGAGTGGATGGCCAAGCACATTCGTGACTTCCGTCGCGGTTTCGAGATCGCCGGAATCGAGCTCGAACGACGCGTGGGCTCCGACTGGGAGTAAAGTGCGGCCCGGGAGGGTCTCACGGTGAAAGCATCCGTCTGCCTGGTCTGGCTGTTGGGTCTCCTGTCGTCGGCGGCGCATGCCGCCACTGTTGCCGCCCCCGTGGGACTCGACGACCTGTTCGCCGAGAGCGGCGCACGCGACGTGGCGGTCTCTCCCGACGGGCGCTACCTCGCGGCCGTCGTCGCCCGCCCCGATGACGACGTGATCGTCGTACAGGACTTGACGAGCGGCGCGCGCATCCACAACACGCGAGTCGGCCACGGTGACGTGGGCCCGCAGTACGACGCGCGGGTGATCACGATCTATTGGAAGACCAGCGACCGGCTGCTGTTTCGCTTGTCGATCTCGCCCGCGAAGGGGACCTCCTGGAGGCGGCTCGCCAGTGGCGGGTATCGCCGGCTCGGCAACCGGCTGTTCGCCGTGGACCGCGACGGCAAGAACCTGGTGCGACTGCTGGGTGACAATCGCAACCACGAGCTCGATTTCGCCTTCGACCTGGGCGACATCCGCAGCATGCTGCCGCGCGACCCGGACAACATCCTGATGACCATCAACGGCATCGAGGGGCGCAGCCTGTTCAAGGTCAATGTTCGCACCGGCGCCGGCGAGGTCATGGAGCGCGCCAGCACGTCGGTGTGGGACTGGTGGCTGGACCTGGATGGCAAGCCGGTGGTGCGCGTCGACGTGAGCGGTGGCCGCCTGCGCTTCTATCGCCGCGAGAATGGCGAGCGCTGGAAGAAGTTCCACCAGGTGCGGCTCAGCGAGCTCAAGCAGCAGAGCGATTACGCGCCGCTCGGCCCGTCGGATCAGCCCGGGAAATTCTACGTGCTGGCGAGGCCCGAAGGCGCGCAGCGCCGCGGCGTGTACCTCTACGACTTCGAGAGCGAAAGCTTCGGCACGCCACTGGCCGAGAATCCGGACTTCGACATCATCTCCGCGTTCGTCTCGCGCGAGGGCAAGGGTGTGCAGGTGTACTGCTACCTCGCGCACGTGCGTGTCTGCGAATCGTCGGACGCCAAGGTCAACGCGCACATGAAAGGCGTGCGCAAGTACTTCAAGGACTCGGCCAACGTCTACGTCGTCGACGCATCGGACGACAGCCAGGTCCTGCTGCTGTTCGTCGAAGGGCCGAGCGATCCGCCGGCGTACTACGAATACAGCATGCAGAAGCGCCAGATCGAGCTCGTCGGCCACGTGCAGCAGGCACTGGCCGACAAGCTGATGCCGACCGCAAGGCTGATCGAATACGCGGCGCGCGACGGCCTGAAGCTCAACGGTTACCTGACGCTGCCGGCCGGCGCCGCGGACGCAAAACTACTTCCACTGGTGGTAATGCCGCACGGCGGGCCCGAGGCGCGCGATCACCTGACCTTCGACGTCTACGTCCAATTCCTCGCGGCCCGCGGCTATGCGGTATTCCAGCCGAACTTCCGCGGCTCGGACGGCTTCGGGCGAGCGTTCGCCGAGAGCGGCTACGGCGAATGGGGACACAAGATGCAGGACGACATCGGCGACGGCCTGAAGCTGCTCGTCGACCGCGGCATCGCCGATCCGCAGCGCGTGTGCATCGTCGGCGCCTCGTACGGCGGATACGCGGCGCTCGCCGGCGCGACGCTCACGCCGGAGCTGTATCGCTGCGTGGTGTCGATCGCCGGCATCTCCGACCTCGCGGATTTCCTCAAGTCGCGCCGCAAGATGTTCGGTTCCGATTCCGAGCTCTACGAGTACTGGATGAAGCTCATCGGTGATCCGGAGCGCGATGCCGAGCGCATCGCCTCTGTCTCCCCTGCCCTGCACATCGATCGGATCAAGGCACCCATCCTGCTGGCCCATGGCGATGCGGACACGATCGTGCCGTACGCGCAATCGACGAAGCTCAGGAAACTGCTGGAGAAATCCGGGCGCAAGACACGGCTGATCACACTCGAGGACGAAGGGCACTCCGACTGGTCGGCGGACAACGAGCGCCTCGTGCTCGACGCAGTCGGACAATTCCTGCTCGAGAACATCGGCGCCGGCTTCGATCCGCGCGCGGCACCGACACCCTGAGCGTGTTTGGCTAGAATCCTGCGCATCGTCACGCGCAGGAGCCGCCATGAACACGAACAAGCCCGACCGCCCGCACCTTCCGCGCCGCGAATTCCTGCGCAATGCCGGCGCCACGGCGGCCGCTTTCACGCTCCTTTCCCCGGGCAGCTATGGCAAGTCGAGGAAAATCTCCGCGAACGATCGAGTGAACATCGCGGCCGTCGGCGTCGGCGGCATGGGACGCGCCAACCTGCAGGCGCTGTCCTCGCAGAACATCGTCGCGCTGTGCGACGTCGACTGGGGCTACGTCGACAACCGCTTCGCCGACATCCCGAACCAGATTTCACAGGCGCAGCAGCGCATCCAGGACGCGGGCTCGACGCCGGAGCAGAAAGCCCGCGCCGCAGAGCAGCTGAAGGGCTGGCAGCAACTGCAGCCGCAGCTGCCGAAGGCGAAGCGCTACGACGACTACCGCGAGATGCTCGACAAGCAGAAGAACATCGACGCCGTGGTGGTGGCGACGCCCGATCACATGCACGCGCACATCGCGCTCGCCGCCATGGATCTCGGCAAGCACGTGTACGTGCAGAAGCCGCTCGCCTGGTCGGTCGAGGAATGCCGCAAGCTCGCGGCGAAGGCAACGAGCTCTCCCGAGCTGCAGACCCAGATGGGCAACCAGGGACACTCGTCGGACGACGCACGACTCGTCAACGAGTACATCCAGTCGGGCGCCATCGGCACCGTCAGGGAGGTACACGTCTGGACCAACCGGCCGCTTGCGTACTGGCCGCAGGGCATTCCGCGCCCCGCCCCGCTGGGGGACGCGAAGGATCTTTCCTGGAACATGGATGGCGTGATGAAACGCGCCGCGGCGTCATTCGGCTCGTATGCGGTGCCGGATAAGCTTTCGTGGGACCTGTTCCTCGGCTGCTCGCGTTACGTCGACTACCATCCTATCTACCATCCGTTCAACTGGCGTGGCTGGACCGACTGGGGTGTCGGCGCGATCGGCGACATGGGCGCACACCTGATCGATTCGTCGTTCTGGTCGCTGGACCTCGACATGCCGACCGCGATCGAGACCACCTCGACGCCTTACAACCACGACACCTACCCGATGGCGAGCACCACGTACTACGAATTCCCGGCGAAAGGCGCGCGCCCGGCCGTGAAAATGACCTGGTACGACGGCGGACTCACACCACCGAAGCCCGAGGAAATCGGCGAGGCCGAGCTCAACAAGGGCGGCGGCGTGCTGTACATCGGCAGCAAGGGCAAGCTGATGCACGACACCTACGGCTACAACCCGCGGCTGCTGCCGCAATCACTGCACGAGTCCGTGGGC
>DASTHJ010000526.1:0-3912 GCA_035718265.1 Steroidobacteraceae bacterium
GCGCTCCTGGTAGGAGAAGGTGCCGAGCACGCCGAACGTGTCGTCGAAGAACTTCTTCGAAGCGAGCAGCGAGATGCGCGGATCGACGTCCTTCGAGACTTCGTTGTAGATGCCGCGGCCGGTGATCGAGAACAGCTGGTCCTGGCTGTAATCGAAGGCGCTCGGCGCCTTGAGATCGACCGTCGCCCCGAGTGAGCCTTCCTCGACGTCCGCGGACGGCGTCTTGCGCACCGCGAGCTGCGAGAAGATCTCGGTGGGGAATACGTTGAAGTCGAAGCTGCGGCCGTTGTTGCCCGCGCCGTAGATGTCGCTCGCGCCGGTCTGCGCCGCGCCTTCCATGCCGTTGATGCGCACCTTGGTGAAGCCCGGCCCCAGCCCGCGGACCGAGATGTTGCGTCCTTCGCCGCCGTCGCCGCGCGTCAGCGCGACACCGGGAATGCGCTGCATCGACTCCGCCAGGTTGCTGTCGGGGAACTTGCCGATGTCTTCCGCGGCGATGACGTCGACGGCGGCGGTTTCGCTGCGCTTCTCGGCGAGCGCGGTATTCAGCGATCCGCGAAAGCCGGTGACGACCACCTCTTCGATTTCCTGGCCCGAGTCGGCGGCGAGCGCCGGCCCGGCAGGCAACAGCAAGCCAGTTCCCAGCAGCGCGCATCGCACGGCGGCGCGCACGCTGGTGAATGGACGATCGGACGAGTGCATTTGAAATCCCCCTGGTAGCCTGTGATTGGCAGAATCTGATCGTATTTGCGTAGTTTTTACCGCAAATGATGATTATTGAACATCCCTCATTCTTGACGAAGTATTTTCCTAATGAAAATCAAGGCCTTCGGCGCGAGTTCCACCGGTAGCAATCCGGAAAAAAGCCGGTATCGGCGCCCATGCGGGGCGGCACGTACGATGTCACGGTAGTTAGATGGCGGACGTCGCCAACATCCGCGGCGCGTTGGCGCCCGGAGGTGATCGCCCTAAGCTCGTGCCGATGCGCGCACTTCAGACCCTGGCGGTGATCACGGCGACGCTTGCAGGCATTGCGAGTCCGTCGCCCGGCGCGGCGGCGACCTCGCCGGCGGACGGCTGGATCACGCATCCCGCCGCGCGGACGCAGACGCCGGTGGTGCTGCACTTCCGGCGCGTGTTCGAGCTTGCGAAGGCGGCATCGACACTGCCCATCGAGGTCACGGCCGACAACCGCTTCATTCTGTTCGTCAACGGCAAACGCGTCGCGAGCGGTCCTTCGACGGGGACGGTCGAACACTGGCGCTACGCGCGCCTCGACATCGCGCCGCAGGTGCACGCGGGCCGCAACGTCATCGCCGCGGTGGTCTGGAACTTCGGCGAAGCCGCGCCGCTCGCGCAGCAGAGCGTGGCGACGGGCTTCCGGCTGGTGGGCGAACCCGTATCGACGGCCGCCGGCGGGTGGCGCGTCAAGATCGATGCGGGCCATCGCGCCTCGCCCGGGCGTGAACAGCTGCCCTGGCAGTACTACGCGGCGGGCGCCGCGGAGACCATCGACGCCCGGCTCGCGGACTGGGACTGGCGCGGCGAACGCGAGAGCGGCGGCGGCTGGCAGGAGGCCGTGCCGGCGCCGCAAGCCGCGGTGCGCGAGCTCGTCGAGGACCGCCTGCCGCCGCAGCGCTGGCGCGCGGTGCCGCCGGGTCGCGTGGTGCGGGTGGTGCCCGCGCGCGCGCAGGATTTTCCCCGCCGGCCCCTGACCATCCCGGCGAACTCGCACATCAAACTACTGCTGCAGCGCCAGGCCATGGTGTCGGCCTATCCCGAGCTCGAGGTGTCCGGCGGCGCCGGCGCCACGATCCGCATGACCTGGTCCGAGGCGCTGTACGACGCCGATCGCAAGAAGGGCGACCGCGACCTGGTCGGCGACCGCCGGATCCTGGGCCTCACCGACACCTTCCTGCCCGACGGACCGTTGCGCAGGTTCGCGCCCTTGTGGTGGCGCACGTTCCGCTACGCGGAAATCGACGTGACCACCGCCGCGGAGCCGCTGACGCTGCGCGCCTTGCGCCTGCACGAGACCGGCTATCCGTTCGACACCGTGGCACGTTTCCAGAGCAGCGATCCGGCGCTGGACGACATCTGGTCGATCGGCTGGCGCACCTTGCAGGTGGATGCGCACGAGACGTTCATGGACAGCTCCTTCTGGGAGCAGTTGCAGTACGCCGGCGACACCCGCATCGAGATGCTGATCAGCTACGCGGTGTCGGGTGATTCGCGGCTCGCCGAGCAGGCCATCGATGCATTCGCGGCGTCGCGCGCCGACGGCGGCCTGGTGCAGGGCCGTTGGCCGACGCGCGACCCGGTCGTGATCGCCACGTTCTCGTTCGCGTGGGTGGGCATGCTCGCCGACTGGCGCATGCAACAGCCGGATACGCGCGTCATCACGCGACACCTGCCGCGCATGCGCGAGGTGCTGCGCTGGTTCGAGCCCTGGCGCAACGCCGCGGGCCTGCTCGGCAAGAATCCGCAGTGGAATTTCATCGACTGGGCCGGCCAGCGCTGGGATGACCGCGACACGTTTCCCTCCTGGGGACGCGACAACGGCAGCTGCCTCATGACGGCCATGTGGGTCGGCGCGCTGCGCCAGGGCGCGGCGCTCGAGTCCGCGCTGGGCGACGCGGCGCAGGCGCAGTGGGACACGGCGCGTGCCGACGAGGCGCGGCGCGCGATCCGCGAGCACTGCTGGGCGGCGGGGCGCGGGCTGTTCGCCGACGACGCCGATCGCCAGGTGTTCAGCCAGCACATGAACGTGTTCGCCGTGCTGTACGACATCGCGACTGCCGAAGAATCCCGCGCCATCCTCGAGCGCATCACCGTTCCGGGCCGGGGCATTGATGCGCCCGCCGGCATGTACACCTCGACTTACTACTTCGCCTGGTACCTGGTGCGCGCCTTCGCGCACGCCGGCCTGGCGTCGCGCTATCCGCGGCTGCTCGAATCCTGGCGTGCGCTGCTGGCGCTGCACTACACCACGTGGCCCGAGTCGCGCGGCGACACGCGCTCCGATACGCATGCCTGGAGCGCGCACCCGACCGCCGACCTGCTCGGCATCGTGGCCGGCATCCAGCCGGCGGCGCCGGGCTATGCGCGGCTGCGCGTGGCGCCCACGCTGGGCGATCTCACGTCGCTGGATGCCACGGCCGCGACGCCCCACGGCCCGGTGTCGGTGCGCTACCGCGTCGCGGGCGGCGTGCTGACGGCCGAGATCGAGCGCCCGGCGTCGCTGCCGGGTGATTTCATCTGGCAGGGCGAGAGCCATCCGCTGACGCGCACGCACACCACCCTGAAACTGCCGCGCTGAAAAAAGAACCGCCCCGGAGGGCGGTCAAGGGAGAGCTCCTTTGCCCGGGCGTCGACGCCGCGTCGGCACCCGGGCGCGGGAACGGCAGGGGCGGGCGCGTCGCCTATCTACCCCAGAGCCTGTTCAGCAGGTTGGTCTTGCGCTGGTCGAAGGGCAGCCATTCACCCCAGCCCGCGGGGTTGCTCACCGGGTCGTACGCGTGGCCGTACCAGCCGGCGGTGTCGCCGGATTCCGGGTTGATCGACCAGTAGCAGCCCTCGATGCCTTTCGAGACCATGTAGTCGACGAACGCGTTCTGCCAGGTCGCATCCACGCCGGGCGTGAGATAACCGAAGCGGTTGCGGTCGCGGATGCTCGCCTGGCCGGCGGGCCAGTCGAGATTGCCGCCGAACTCACCGACGACGATGGCGTAGCCCAGCTGCTTGAGGTAGCCGAAGTGCTCCTCCCAGCCGCTGCGCTCGAGCTCGGGATTGATGACGATGTTGCATTGCGCGTCACCGGCGGCGTCGCCTTCGAGTCCCGCGCACTGCGGCTGCGCCGGATCCATGAAGCTCTTCTGCACGAACACGGAGGGTCCATAGACGTGCGGTGAG
>DASTHJ010000527.1:0-2611 GCA_035718265.1 Steroidobacteraceae bacterium
GGGTGGGGAAAGTGGGGATTAGGAAATGTTTTTTCTAATCCCCACTTCCCCCACCCGGCACCTCCACTGCCGCGCCCTTGTAAGACACCGTCGCATCCGCTTTTGCGTCGAGGTCCGAGGGAGCCTTTCCGCCATCCTTGATCCAGCGGACCTTGAACGTACGTTCCTCGGGCATGCCGGGGAAGCTGCCGGAACGCGCGCCGATGGTCAGCGTTCCCCGCGCCGCGTCGTAGCGCAGCGGAATGCGCGAGAACTCGCCCTCTTCGTAGCCGTAGCTCACGCCGTCGTCTTCGTAGAGGTCGAAGCTGCCGTCCGCGCCCGTGAACACCAGCAGCGTGATGTCGCCGCCGGGCTTCTGCGCGCTGTACTGGATCTCGGGGCCGACCGGCACGATGGATCCGCCGCGCACGTACAGCGGCATGCGGTTCAGCGGCGCCTCCGCCTGCACGGTCTGGCCGCCGTCGACGCGCCTGCCGGTGTGGAAGTCGTACCAGCTCGCGCCGGCGGGTAGATAGACCGGGCGCGACCGTGCCTGGTACTCGTGCACCGGCGCGACCAGGAATGCCTTGCCGAACAGGTACTCGTCGCGCACGTCGCGCGCCGCCAGGTCGTCCAGGAAATCCATGCTGAGGCCGCGCATGATGGTGCCGTCGCGATGAAACGTGTCCGCCGCGACCGTGTACGTGTACGGCAGCAGCCGGTAGCGCAGCCGGTCGTACCACACCAGGCTGTCGTAGACCTCGGAGCCGGGCGGCGCGAGGTTGTAGATCTCGCGCAACGGGAATTCGCCGTGCGAGCGGAACAGCGGCGCGAATGCGCCGAACTGGAACCAGCGCAGGTTGAGCTCGCGCCACTCGGCGAGGTCCTCGGGCTTCGGGTTCGAGCTGTAGCGCGCTTCGTTCGAGAAGCCGCCGATGTCGAAGGTCCAGTTGGGCAGGCCCGAATAGCCGATGCTCACGCCCGCCGAGATCTGGTTGTAGAGATCGTCCCAGCGCGAGGCGATGTCGCCGCTCCACACCGCGGCCGCGTTGCGCTGGATGCCGGCCGTGCCCGAGCGCGTCAGGATGAACACGCGCTTGTCGGGTCGCGCCGCGCGCGCTCCCTCGTAGACGCCGCCGCTGTGCACCAGCGCATAGGTGTTGAAGTAGTTGGCCGCGGGGCCGAGCGCCGTGGGGCCGATGCGCTCCTTGATGGAGTCGATGTCCAGGTTCGAGTGCGGATCCGGCTCGGTGGCGTCCATCCACCAGGCGTCCACGCCGAGCACGCCGAGTTTCTCGTTGACCTGGCGCCAGTACATGTCGCGCGCCGGCTTCGAGTACGGGTCGTAGAACGCAGACGTGTAGCCCTTGCCGACCCAGTCGAGGAAGCCGTCCTCGACGTTCTTGCGGTACATGAACCCGGCCGCGTCAAGCTCCTGGTAGTTGGCCGTGGACGGATAGAACTTTGGCCACACCGAGATCATGAAGTGCGCGTTCTGCGCGTGCACCTTGTCGATCATGCCCTTCGGATCCGGGAAGCGGCTCTTGTCGAATTCGTGCGAGCCCCAGGAATCCTCCTTCCAGTAGAACCAGTCGAGCACGATGTTGTCGAGCGGGATCCTGCGCCTGCGGTACTCGGCGACCACGCCCAGCAACTCGGCCTGGTTGGTGTAACGCTGGCGGCTCTGCCAGAAGCCGTAGGCCCACTTCGGCAACAGCACGGCCTTGCCGGTGAGCGCGCGGTAGCCGGCGATCACCTCGTCCTGCGAGCCGCCGGCGACGAAGTAGTAGTCGATGCCATTGCCGACCTCGGAGGTGAACGTCAGCGAATGGCGCTCGGCGTCCGGCAGCGGGTCGTTGTGCAGCAGCGCGATGTAGCCGTCGTTCGGGATCCACTCGATGCGGATCTTCACCGGCTTGCCGGCTTCCATCGGCACTTCGAAGTTGTGGTACCAGGCGTTCCAGTTCTGGCGCCAGCGATCTAGCATCAGCTTGTCGTCCGCGTACACCTTGAAATAGCTGCTGCCGTAGAGCTGGAACTTGTGCGTGCCGGCGTGCGGCGACTCCACCGTGCCCTCCCAGGTCACCGTCTGGTTCGGCAGGATGTTCGGCGGTGCGCCCTTCGGCGGCTCCTTGCCGGTCAGCAGCTCCTTCGGCCAGTCGAACCGGTCGCGGATGTACTGGTAGTTGATGTCGCGCTCGACGCGTTCGAGCTTGAGCGTGCCATCGATGGAATAGCGCGCCGTGAAGCCGCCTTCCTTGCCCGTGGCATCACGAATCTTCAGGTCGCGCGAGGCGAGCCCGTATGGCTTCGGGTTGCCGAAACGCGTGATGGAATCGTTGTCCCACAACAGGCCGTAGTTGCGGCTCGACACGACGAACGGCACGCCGATGTCCATGTTGTGCTGCGCCAGCTCGACGTCCTCGCCGTTCAGGTTCATCTGCGCGTTCTGGTGCTGGCCCAGTCCGTAGAACGCCTCGTCCGTGCCCGGGTTGAATCGCTGCGAGACGCCGCCCGTGAACACGCGCGACGGCACTTCCTCGAGCAGCGCCTTGCCGGCGGGATCCGTGAAGCGCACCGCGCCGTTGCGCAACGAGACGTGCGCGACCAGCGCGGCCGTCGACAGCGCGAG
>DASTHJ010000528.1:0-3772 GCA_035718265.1 Steroidobacteraceae bacterium
CCGGCTCCTTTCCGTCCACGTGGTCGGTGCCGCTGAGACCCCGCTGCGCGAGCAGCACCACCAGCAGCAACGCCGTGGTCGCGAAGCCGATGACGATGGCCGTCAATACCAGCGCCTGCGGCACCGGGTCGGTGTACAGCGCGCGCGTCACCGCGCCGGTCGCCTCGTCGAGGATCGGCGGCTTGTTCACCGCGAGCCGGCCCATGCCGAAGATCAGCAGGTTCGTGGCGTACGACAGCAGCGTCAGGCCCAGTAACACCTGGAACGTGCGCGGACGCAGCAGCAGCCAGACGCCGGAGCCGCCGAGGACGCCGATGGCGATCGCGTACACGATTTCCATCAGCGACCCTCCGCCGCTTCGCCGGCCGGCGGCGCCATGACTTTCAGCGCGCGCCGCAACGACTGGTGTGCGAGCGCCACGAGGATCAGCAGCGTGCCGCCGACCACCAGCAGATAGACGCCGAGATCGAACAGCAGCACGGTCGAGAGGTGCACGTCGCCGAGCACCGGCAGATGCACGTTCGCCTCGAGCGCCGAGAGGAACGGCAGCGACTGCGACCAGGCGCTCACGCCCGCGGTCGCGGCGGCCAGCAGGCCGACGCCGATCAGCACCAGCGGATGCACCACCAGCCGGGACTCCACCCATATCGTGCCGCCCACCATGTACTGCGCGATGATACCGGTCGCGAGGATCAGCCCGCCGACGAAGCCGCCGCCCGGCGCATCGTGTCCGCGCAGCAGGAAGTACACCGAGACCAGCCCGGCCACCGGCAGCAGCAGGCGCACCAGCACCGCCGGGATCTTCAGGTCGCCACGCGGCAGCGGCGCATCGATGTCGGCGATGGCCGAGGCCTCCGCCTCGTCGCGCGAGGCCGCGTGGGGCAGCTCGACGCTCTCGGGTGCGGGACGGAAACGTCGCAGCAACGCGTACACGATGATGGCCACGATGCCCACCACGGTGATCTCGCCCAGCGTGTCGAAGCCGCGGAAGTCGACCAGCATGACGTTGACCACGTTGTGTCCGTTCGCCTGCTCGAGCGAATTGCCGAGGAAGAAGTTCGCGAGCTGCCAGTCGCCATCGCGCGTCAACACCGCGAACGTCAGCGCCGCCAGCCCGGCGCCCGAGCCCACGGCCAGCACCAGGTCGCGTGCGCGCCGCGCGCGGGCGCGCACGGTAGTGCGCCGCAGGTCGTCGGTGTCGACGCGCTTGGGCAGCCAGCGCAACCCGAGCAGGATCAGGATCAGCGTGACGACCTCCACGGTGATCTGCGTGAGTGCGAGGTCCGGCGCCGAAAACCACGCGAAGGTCAGGCACACGACCAGCCCGACGCCGCCCACCATGATGAGCGCCGCCAGCCGGTGAAACTTGGCCTGCGTGGCGCCACCGATGGCGCAGGCCGCGCCGCCGATCCACAGCAGCACGAGCAGCGGATCGAGCGCGCCGAGCGGCCGCGCGCCGCGCGACAGGCCGCCGCCGAGCAGCAGCGGCAGCGTGGCGGCGAGCACCGCGCCGCAGACGATGAGCAGCAACTGCGACTGCAGGCCGGCGGGAAACAGCCAGTTGCGCAGCCGGCCCGCGCCGCGAATCAGGACCACGTCGAGGATGTCGAAGGCGCGCGCGGCATTGAGCCGGGACAGCAGCGGCGTGGGCGCCATCGTGCGGCCGCTGCGTCGCAGGAAGAGATAGAACAGGACGCCGCCGGTGAGGGCGATCGCGCTCATCGCGAGCGGCAGCGTGAATCCGTGCCACAGCTTGAGCTGGTAGGGCGGCAGCGCGGCGCCGAGGATCGAATGCGCGGCCATGTCGAGCAGCGGCCCGTCGGTGATGCCCGGCACGATGCCGACCAGCAGGCAGACGATGACCAGCACCGCGCTCGGAAACAGCATGCCGCGCGTGGGCTCGCGCGGCACGCGCGGCAGGTCCTTCGACAATGGCCCGAGGAACACCTGGTGGATGAAGCGCACCGAGTAGGCGACGCTGAACGCGCCCGCCAGCGTCGCGACGATGGGCAGCGTGAATCTCAAGCCACTCTGGCTGCCGGCGATGATCGATTCGGCGAAGAACATCTCCTTGGAGAGAAAGCCGTTCAACAGCGGCACGCCGGCCATGGCGCCCGCGGCCACGGTCGCGACCGTGGCGGTGATCGGCATGACGCGCCGCAGGCCGCCCAGCCGGCGCATGTCGCGCGTGCCCGATTCGTGGTCGACGATGCCGGCGGCCATGAACAGCGAAGCCTTGAAGGTCGCGTGGTTCATCATGTGGAACAGCGCGGCCACCAGCCCCAGCTCGGTGTTCATGCCGAGCAGCAGCGTGATCAGGCCCAGGTGACTGATGGTCGAGTAGGCGAGCACGCCTTTCAGGTCGCGCTGGAAGGTCGCCGAGAACGCGCCCATCAGCAGCGATGCCGCGCCGGCGCCCGAGACGATCCAGAACCACTGCTCGGTGCCGTGCAGCACCGGCCAGAGCCGTGCGAGCAGGAATACGCCGGCCTTCACCATGGTGGCCGAGTGCAGGTACGCGGACACGGGCGTCGGCGCCGCCATCGCCTGCGGCAACCAGAAATGGAACGGGAACTGCGCGCTCTTGGTCAGCGCGCCCAGCAGCACCAGCACCAGCATGGGGACGTACCATGGATGCGCGCGGATCACATCGCCCGCCGCGAGCACGCGGTCCAGCTCGAAGCTGCCGACCATCGAGCCCAGCAGCAGCACGCCGAACAGCAGGCAGAAGCCGCCGCCGGCGGTGACCACCAGCGCCATGCGCGCGCCGCGGCGCGCGTCCTCGCGGTGATACCAGTACGCGATGAGCATGAACGAGGTGAGGCTGGTGAGCTCCCAGAACACCACGAGCTGGATCAGGTTGCCCGACAGCACCATGCCGAGCATCGCGCCCATGAACGCCAGCAGGAATGCGAAGAAGCGCGGCACCGGATCGGCGGACGACATGTAGTAGCGCGCGTACAGCACCACCAGCGTGCCCATGACCGCGACCAGCATGGCGAACAACCAGGCGTAGCCGTCCATGCGGAAGTTGAGCGCGAGTCCCACGCCCGGCATCCACGGCACGATCCAGCGCACGATCCCGCCGTGCGCGATCTCGGCGTACGAACCCGCGAGCAGCACCACGCAGGCGAGCGCCACCAGCCCCGCGAGCCAGGCGGCCGCATTGCGCGCATGGGACGGCAGGAAAGCGGCGGCGAGACTGCCCAGGAAGGGCAGCAGCACCACCAGCGCCAGCGTCAGGGTCATCGTTGAATGGTCGGACATGTGATTCCCGGTGATTCTGCCGTCTCATCCATCCCCAAGGCCATACGTCCGCCACGCGCCATGCCCTCGTCTGACAAGGTCCGGTCGCCTGATACACTGCGCGCCATCCATCGCGGATTTCCTGACACACATGAAAACCAATTCCGGAAAACTACCGGTGATCCTCGCCGCGGCGCTGCTCCAGGCCAGTGCGGCATTCGCGACCAACCCGCTGATCATGGATCAGTTCACCGCCGACCCGACCGCGCGCGTGTTCGACGGGCAGGTCTACGTCTATCCCTCGCACGACATCCCCGAGCCGCCCGGATATAGCGGCCGCCCGAAGTGGTTCGTCATGGAGGACTACCACGTGTTCTCGTCGGGAAATCTGACCGACTGGAAAGACCACGGCGTGCTGCTGCGCAAGGACGACGTGCCGTGGGTCGACTCGAGCAAGTATGCGATGTGGGCGCCGGACTGCGTGTACAAGGACGGCAAGTACTACTTCTATTTTCCGGCCATGGCG
>DASTHJ010000529.1:0-3975 GCA_035718265.1 Steroidobacteraceae bacterium
ACGCACCTGCTTCAGGTACGTCCCCTTTTTCTCGCGGAGCGGGGAAATGGAGAATGTCCCCATTTTCCGATTTCCCTGATTTTTCTAATCCCCACTTTTCTCACCCGGCACCTCTTCACACCAGGAAGTCCTTCTTGCCGATCTGCAATACGGCGAGTCGCTTGTGCAGGTAGGTGCGGCCCACGCCCAGCGCGAGCGCCGCCTGGCTGACATTGCCGTTGAGCCGGCGCAAGGTGGCGATGATGTGCTCGCGCTCGGCCCGATCCCGGAACTCCTTGAGCGCGAATGAACTGGGCGCGGCGTCGTTGCGCGTGGCCGCGCCCAGGATTTCCTCCGGCAGGTCGAGCGTCGTGATGCGCTCGCCGGACATCACCATGAGCCGCTCGAACACGTTCTGCAGCTCGCGCACGTTCCCGGGCCAGTCATAGCGGCGCAGCTCGTCGAACACTTCGTCGTCGATGGGCTTTTCGCGCAGATTGTGCCGCTCGCCGAGCCGGCGCATCAGGTAGCTCACCAGCAACGGCAGGTCGTCGAGCCGCTCGCGCAGGGGCGGAACGCGCAGCGGCACCACGTTGAGCCGGTAGTACAGGTCTTCGCGGAAGCGTCCGTCGGCCACGGCGGCCTTGAGGTCCTTGTGCGTGCCCGACAACACGCGCACATCGACCACGGTCGGATGCTCCGCGCCGATGCGCTGGATTTCCCCGCTCTGTAGTGTCCGCAGGATCTTCGCCTGTGCGCTCGCGGACAGGTCGGCGATTTCGTCGAGAAAGATCACGCCGCGATGCGCAACCTCGAACAGTCCCCGGCGCGCGCTCACCGCGCCGGTGAATGCACCGCGCTCGTGGCCGAACAGCTCGCTTTCGATCAGGTTTTCCGGGATGGCCGAGCAATTCACCTTCACGAACGGCTGTTGTGCGCGGTCGCTGTTGACGTGGATGCAGTTCGCCACCAGCTCCTTGCCGGACCCGGTCTCACCCGTGATCAGCACATTGGCGCGGGTGCGCGCCACTTTCAGCGCATCCTGCACGAGCCGCCGGATGGCGGGCGAGTCACCGACGATCTGCCCGTCGCTGCCCGCCTGAGCCAATCGCAAACGCTCGCGCAGGCTGGACATCTCCAGGCAGCGGCGCGCCGCGACCGCCACCTTCTCGGCGCTGAACGGCTTCTCGAGGAAGTCGAATCCGCCCAGCTTCACGGCCTGCGCCGCCTCGCTGAGGCTGGCGTGGCCGGAGATGAAGATCGTGGGCGGGGCGATGCCGTCCGCCTGCACGCGCCGATAGAAGTCCAGGCCGCTGACATCGCCGAGCCTGATGTCGACGATCATCAGATCGATGAGTCGCTCGTGCAGCGTGCGCATCGCGGCTGAAACGTCGTGCGCACCGACGACGTGCATGCCTTCCTGGCCGAGCGCGATTTCGATGGCATGGCGGATGTTCTTTTCGTCGTCGAGCACCAGCACGACGGGCTGCCCGCCGCTCATGGCGGCACCGGCAGCGTGATCACGAAGGCCGGCGAGCCGCCAGCCCCTGCGTAGCGGATTTCTCCGCCGTGCTCGAGCACGATCTTCTTCACGATGGCCAGCCCCAGCCCCATGTTGTCCTTGCCCGACTTGCTGGAGACGTACGGGTCGAACATGCGGGGCGCGATGGCCTCGTCCACCGGCGCTCCGTCATTGGCAACGCGCAGTTCGATTGCGCTTGCGCGTCGTTCGAGCGTCCAGGTGATGTTCACGCGACGTCCGGCATTGGCTTCGATGGCATTGCGCACGAGATTGGCCAGCACCTGGCGGAACAGCGTGGAGTCGACGCGCGCCGGGACCGGACCGGCCGGCGCGTGGAATTCCAGGCGTGCGTCCTCCGTACCCGGCAGGATCCTGGCCTGGCGCGAGAGGTATTCGACCAGGTCGACGGATTCCAGCTGTACCTGCGGCAACCGCGCGAATTCACTGAAGCGACCGACCGTCGCCTTCAGATGCTGCAGCTCTTCACCGATCATGAGCTGCGTCCGTTCGAGGTGGGCGAGGAATTCCGGCTGCGACTTGCCGACACATGCCTTGGACAACGAGGTCACCAGCACTTCGATCGGCGTCAGCGGGTTCTTGATCTCGTGGGCCAGCATGCGCGCCAGCTCCTGCCACGAGGACATCTCCTGCAGGTAGTGCACCTTGTCGCGCTCGCGCATGAGCTCGGCGAGGTTGCGGGCATGACTGCGGGCGATCTGCCGGCTGAGCAGTGCCGCCAGCGCCATGGACAGGAGCACGGCCGCGCCCAGGCCCAGCCCGAAGTACCAGCGCATCGAGCCGAGAATGCGCTGCTTCAGGAACTGCGGGTCGGCATACACCTGCCGCAGCTCCTCGAGCTGCTCGAACTGCGCCCGGTACGCGGCGCCGTGTTGCGGATCCAGCTTGCCGAGTCGCCGGAGGTTGCCGGCCGAGGCGTCCAGGGTGCGCACGATCTGCGCGTTGAAGCCGAGATTGAGACTGGTGCGCAGCGCGTTCTCGAGTAGATAGAAGGAAGTGATCAGCGGCATCATGGCCATCACGAGGATGGATACCGCCAGCAGCAGGCGCACCCTAGCGTGGCTCATTCGTCAGGGCCCCCGCACGGAACGGCGCCGACGTGACCTCGGTGCGCCATACGGCGGCCACGTCCGAGCCGTCGGCGTATTGCTCGAAGATGCGGTTGAACAATGAATTGGTGTTCGACACGCCCGAATCGGCACTCACCTCCGGCGTGCTGTTCTCCGTCACCCACTTGCGGATCATGCGCAATTTTTCCCGGCCGATGGGATTGAGCAAGACCTGGACGCGCGCCACCAGCTCGCGACCGGTCGGCAGGTCGCCGAGCGCGAACAATCGTGGGAGACGCAGCGAGCCGAGATAGGCATGGACCTGGCCAAGGTCGGTCAGTCGCCGCGTCTGGCCCGCGCCCTGGTCCAGGCTGCGGCTGACGGTGAAGCTCTCATCCCAGAGATCGTAGCGGATGGATATCTCCACGGTCCGCTGCCGGATGACTTCGGGTCCATCGAGCAGGGCGATGCGCAGGTACAGCCGGTTCGTGAGCCCGCTCTGCAGTTCGGCCGGCAGCGTCGCCGGGTAGGACAGGTCGTCGATCCTCAGCGCGAGCTCACCTTCCACGAGTGAGGTGGTCAGGCTCGCCGCCGTCGCGTCCGCGCAGTAGAGGCAGAGCAAAAGGACGAACGATCGTCTCAACGGGTGCCGTCCATGCTGGCAATGAAATACAGGTCCACGATGCCGAACTGGCGCGTGTCCGCGCGAAACCCGAGCTTGAGACCCGCCTCGTAGATGAATTCGCCGGCCGGGTTGTAACCCGCCGGACCGAGTCCCGGTTCGACGTACCAGCGGCCGCGTCGCACGTTGCTTCCGGAGGCGACCGGCCGCGCGTAGGTCAGGGCCAGCAACTGGCTCTCATCGAATGAATTGCGGTACTCGGGGCTGGGGTCTCCGCCGATCTTGAAAGTCCAGTACGCATCCGCCGCGTGCCAGGTCTTGCGCAGCTGCAGATGCGACTTCCGGCTCGGGGACCGGCTGCCGTAGTCCCCGCCGAAGGCGACCTGCAGCGTCGAGCCCTGGGTGGGGAAGTGCAGATCGTCCTCCGTGCTCCAGCCGAACACGGTGTTCAGCGTGAACTCGTAATCGGGCCGCTCGAGTTCGAACTCGCCGTCCGCATTCCAGCGGCCCAGTGTCCAGTCGAGGTCCGGGCGCCACGACACCCCCGCGGTGACATACATGAAGTCACCGAAGCGTCGGCCCACCGAGACATCGAATTGCGCGGTGTCGAGATGCGAGAAGTTGCCGCGCGCATCCTCGAAGTCACGCTGGTGGTAGCTGGCGCTCGCGATGCCGAACCAGCGGCGCGAATCGAACAGCTGCGGGTCCGCGTAGCGCAGCACGACGTCGTACGACTCGTGTTCGCCCTCGCCCGCGACCGGAACCGCGGCAAGCACTCCCAGGTC
>DASTHJ010000530.1:0-19547 GCA_035718265.1 Steroidobacteraceae bacterium
GGGATCGACGCTCATGCGTTCTCCGGTAAGGGCAGCAGGATGGTGAACACCGTGCGCCCGGGCTTGCTGTCGAATTCGATGAGACCGCCATGGCGCGTGACCAGGTCCTGCGACACGGCGAGGCCGAGTCCCGTGCCGTTCGCACGGCCCGTGACCAGTGGAAAGAAGATGGTGTCGGCGATCTCGGGCGGCACTCCCGGCCCGTTGTCCTCCACCGACAGGCTGGCGGCCAGCCTGTGCCGCACTGCGCCGATGTTGACGTTGCTCGCGACGCGCGTGCGAATCACGATGCGGCCGCGCTCCCCGACGGCCAGCAGCGCGTTGCGCGCGATGTTCAGCAGTGCCTGGATGATCTGGTTGGCATCGACCTCCGCGTTCGGCAGGGAAGGGTCATAGTCGCGCTCGACCAGCACGCCGGCGCGTGCCTCGCTGCGCAACAGGCGGTACACGTGTTCGCAGATCTCGTGGATGTTGATCAGCGCCTTCTGCGGCGCGCGCGCCGGGCCGATCATCGAATCGACCAGTGCCGTCAGCCGGTCGGCTTCGCTGATGATGACGCCGGTGTATTCGCGCAGGTGCTCGTGCAGCTCGCGCTCGAGCAGCTGGGCCGCGCCGCGCAGGCCGCCGAGCGGATTCTTGATCTCGTGCGCCAGCTGCCGGACCATCTGGCGGCTGGAATCCAGGCGCGCCATGAGCTCGCTCTCGCGCGTGATGCGCTGGCGCTGCGTGGCATCGGAGATCTCCAGCAGCAGGTACTTGCGCTCGAACTCGCTGTCGAGCGGCGTGATCGTCACGTCGATGACGCGATGCTCGCGTCCCAGCGGCCCCGTCATCACCGACAGCTCGCGCTCCGAAAGCGTCTCGCCGGTTTCCAGCGCGCGCTGCATCAGCGGATCGAGTGACCCGGCCTCGAGAACCAGTGACAGGAAGGGTTTGCCGCGCGCCTGATTCACGCTGACGGCGAGCAGGTCCTGCGCCGCGACGTTGGCGTACACCACGCAGCGATCGGCATCGAGCACGACGATGCCGGTGGCCAGCGCGCCGATCAGGTCGGCGGGCTCGAAGTGCGCGATCGCGGAGGCGAGGAAGCGTTCAACTGCCATGCAGGCCTCCGGCCTCGCACGGCTGTGCGAACCTCAGTTCGGCCTGGGTCTGGACGGTGCCGGTCGCGGCGGCGGCCGCGCAGGCTGGCGTGCCGGCGAGTTCAGCCCCGCGCGCAACACGTGAAATGCGCTCGTGAGACTGCAGACCGTCTTGCCGGTGCGATCCACGATCTGCACGCTCGCCGTGTGCGTGCCGCGATCCGGATATGGCAACGTGACGCTGGTCGCGTTCGCGGAATTGTCGAGTCTGGTGCCATCGAGAGAAATGTCCACCCGATCGCCGGGCCGCAGCGAGGGCGTGAGCTGCACGGAGATCGTGACGGTCTCGGGATTCTGGAAGGTCTGATCGTTGCGCGGACTCAGCGCGCAGGCATATTCGAAGCGCGCGGCATCCAGCGCGGCCTGCTCCTCCGGCGAGCGCGAACGGTCCACCGCAGGCGCGGAAGGCGGCGCCGAATAGGTCTGCGCTGGCTCGATCTCGACCGGATGACCGCCCGGAAGCGGCCGATCCGAGTAGGTCTTGCTGCCGTCCTTTTCGATCCGGACGTAGGTCGTGGCCTGGCTGGCCGAGGCCACCAGCAGCGAGCCGAGCAATATGACAAGTGAGGCGCGCTTCATGGGGCAGCAGGATAGCCCCTCCGGCTGAACACATCCAAAACACACTGTGCAAAAACGAGCGGCCGTGCGCAGGCACGGCCGCTCGCGTCCTCTTCCGATTGACGATCGAGGCGGCGGCTGCATGACCGGCGGGCGCGCGCGTCGGGCCCATGCCCGCCTTGCCTGCCCTCGAGGCATACAGCCGTCGCACGACGCCTCAGCAGCTGTAGTACATGTCGAGCTCGACCGGATGAGTGCTCATGCGGAAGCGCGTGACTTCCTGCATCTTCAGTCCGATGTACGCGTCGATCACGTCGTTGGTGAACACGCCACCCCGAGTCAGGAACTCGCGATCCTTGTCGAGGGCCTCGAGCGCCATGTCCAGCGAATGGCACACCTGCGGAATGTTCTTCTCCTCCTCCGGCTCGAGGTCGTAGAGATCCTTGTCCGCCGGTTCGCCCGGATGGATCTTGTTCTGGATGCCGTCGAGGCCGGCCATCATCATGGCCGCGAATGCGAAGTACGGATTCGCCGAGGAGTCCGGGAAGCGCACTTCGATGCGGCGCGCCTTCGGGTTCGAGACCCACGGAATGCGGATCGAGGCCGAACGGTTGCGCGCGGAGTACGCGAGCATCACCGGCGCTTCGAAACCCGGCACCAGGCGCTTGTACGAATTCGTACCCGGATTCGTGAAAGCATTGATCGCCCTGGCGTGCTTGATGATGCCGCCGATGTAATAGAGCGCCGTGTCCGAGAGGCCGCCGTACTTGTCGCCGGCGAACAGCGCGGTGCCGGTCTTCTGCAGCGACTGGTGCACGTGCATGCCCGAACCGTTGTCACCCACCAGGGGCTTCGGCATGAACGTCGCCGTCTTGCCGTAGCTGTGCGCGACGTTGTGGACCGCGTACTTGAGGATCTGCACCTCGTCGGCCTTGCGCACCAGGCCGCCGGCACCAACGCCGATCTCGCACTGGCCGCCCGTGGCGACCTCATGGTGATGCACTTCGACCTTCATGCCCATCTCGACCATCGCGTCGCACATCGCCGAGCGGATGTCCTGGAAGGCATCGACCGGCGGCACCGGGAAGTAGCCCCCTTTGATGCCCGGCCGGTGACCCTTGTTGCCGTCCGCATAGGCCGTGTTGCTGTTCCAGGCGCCCTGTCCCGAGTCGATCTCGTACGAGGTGCCGTTCATGCCGTTGTTCCAGCGAACGCTGTCGAAAATGAAGAATTCGTTCTCGGGGCCGAACAGCGCGCCGTCGGCGATGCCCGTGCTCTTGAGGTACGCCTCGGCGCGCTTGCCGAGCGAGCGCGGACAGCGCTCGTAGCCTTGCATCGTGGCCGGCTCGATGATGTCGCAGCGGATGTTGACCGTGGTCTGCTCGAAGAACGGATCGATCACCGCGGTGGTCGGATCGAGCGCGAGGATCATGTCGGACTCGTTGATGCCCTTCCAACCCGCGATGGACGAGCCGTCGAACATCTTGCCGTCGCGAAACAGGTCTTCATCGACGAGGTTCGCGGGAATCGTGACGTGTTGTTCTTTGCCGCGAGTGTCGGTGAAGCGGAGGTCCGCGTACTTGACCTCCTTGTCCTTGATCAACTTGAGTACATCTGCCGGTTTCATTGTTGGGGATCCTCTGCCTCTGGAAGGGATTTGAGCCTCGGTCTCAATGCATTCGCTGTGCCAGTCGCGGAATCTTTTTAGATCAATGAGTTAGAAGATCCTTCGCGGCTTTGGCGCACGTTTTTGGTGCGCGGGCAAGGAATTTTGCTCTATTTCGGGTCAGAAATCTGCGGTGTCGCGTGCCCGACGCACCCTCGTGATGCAGAAAAGAGTGTCCATATGGACGTTATGGATGTATAGTCCACATATGGACTACTGGAGAAAATCATGATCCTGCACGTCGCGAACACGGCTCGACACACGAACCGCGGTTCTTCGGAGTACGCCGGTGCCGGCGGAGCGGGACTGCGTGCCTTCACGAGGATTGCCGAGGCCTGGGGACTGACGGTGGCGGAGCAGCTCAAGTTGCTGGGGATTGCCTCGCGGTCGACGTATTTCAAATGGCGCCGGGAGCGCGAGCCGCGCCTGCCGCAGGATACGCTGGAACGGCTGTCGTACCTGCTCGGCATCTACAAGTCGCTGCAGATCCTGCTGCCGGACACCCGCGCGGCGGACGAATGGGTCCGCAAGCCGAACTCGGCGCCGCCGTTCGGTGGACGCTCGGCGCTGGAGCGGATGTTGTCGGGCCAGGTGGCGGATCTGTACGTGGTCCGTCAGTACCTCGACGCCGAGCGCGGCTGAGCACGCCTCGAGGCCACGGATGGTCGCCACCACTCACACCGTTCGCGCGGTGCGGTTCGCGCCGTGCCATCGCATCGTCGCGAGCCGCCTGCCGACGATCCACCTGTTCGAGCGCGTCGCCGATCCCGCGGATTGGGAGGCACTCTACAAGCTCGAATCCATGACGAATCCGCGGCTGCGCAACGAGGTCGGCGAGCTGTCACTGGTGCCGGTCGCGGATCGCGTCAGCGGACCGAATGCCTCCGTGATCATGGCGCCGTTCACGCACCTGTCGCCGCAGGGCACGCGCTTCACCGACGGACATTTCGGCGCTTACTATGCCGCCGAATCGCTCGACACTGCGGTGGCCGAGACGCGCTTCCACCGCGAGAATTTCCTGCGCGCCACCAGCCAGCCCCCGATGGAGCTGGAGATGCGCTGCTACCTGGCCGACGTGGCCTGCGAACTGCACGACCTGCGCGGCCGGCGCGCGGAGCTGCGCGATGTGTACGATCCGGCGAGCTACGCCGCCTCACAGAAGCTGGGGCGCGAGCTGCGCAACGCCGGATCGAATGGCATCGCGTTCGAGAGCGTGCGCCGCGCCGGCGGCGAGTGCGTCGCGGTGTTTCGCCCACGGTTGATCCAGAACGTGCGCCAGAGCGTGCACCTGCGCTACGCCTGGGATGGCAGCGCGATTTCGCGCGTGTACGAGATGCGCGCCGTGAACGTCTAGCGGCGCTTCTTCTATACTGCGCGCCGGTCAAAAAAGTCCCAGAAATGCCTTCCAATGCCGACATCCCGCTGGGTACGCCGCCCCGCACCTTCCAGGACCTGATCTTCGCCCTGCAGAAATACTGGGCGGACCAGGGCTGCGTGATCCTGCAGCCGTACGACATGGAAATGGGCGCGGGCACGTTCCATACCGCCACCTTCCTGCGCGCCATCGGCCCCGAGCCGTGGTCGGCCGCGTATGTGCAGCCCTCGCGGCGTCCCACCGACGGCCGCTATGGCGACAACCCGTTCCGCCTGCAGCACTACTACCAGTTCCAGGTGGTCATCAAGCCCTCGCCGCTCGAGATCCTCGACCTGTATCTCGGCTCGCTGCGCGCGCTCGGCTTCGACACGCTGGTGCACGACGTGCGCTTCGTCGAGGACAACTGGGAATCGCCGACGCTCGGCGCGTGGGGACTGGGCTGGGAGGTGTGGCTGAACGGCATGGAGGTCACGCAGTTCACCTACTTCCAGCAGGTGGGCGGCCTCGACTGCCGGCCGGTGACCGGCGAGATCACCTACGGCCTCGAGCGCCTGGCGATGTACCTGCAGGGTGTCGAGAGCATCTTCGACATCACCTGGGCGGATGGCCCGCTGGGCAAGGTCACGTACCGCGACGTGTACCACCAGAACGAGGTGGAGCAATCGAAGTACAACTTCGAGATCGCCGATACCGCCGTGCTGCTCAAGCGCTTCGACGAGCACGAAGCGGAGTTCGCGCGGCTCATCGAGGCGAAACTGGCGCTGCCCGCCTACGAGCAGGTCATGAAGGCTTCGCACACGTTCAACCTGCTGGATGCGCGCAAGGCGATCTCGGTCACCGAGCGCCAGCGTTACATCCTGCGCGTGCGCACCATGGCGCGCGCCGTGGCGCAGGCGTACTACGACAGCCGCGAGGCGCTCGGCTTTCCGATGCTGCCGAAATCGACGAGCCAGGGGGCCGCATGAGCACGCGCGACTTCCTGGTGGAGTTGGGCACCGAGGAG
The DNA here is from genome assembly GCA_035718265.1 of Steroidobacteraceae bacterium. GTDB lineage: Bacteria > Pseudomonadota > Gammaproteobacteria > Steroidobacterales > Steroidobacteraceae > CADEED01. The sequence goes on from DASTHJ010000530.1 coordinate 5,745, forward strand.
CTGCCGCCGCTCGCGCTTCCGGAACTGGAAAAGGCTTTCGCGGAAGGATTGCGCGCGGCGCTGGCCGACGCCGCGATCCCGCACCAGGAAATCCGCTCGTTCGCGACGCCGCGGCGCCTTGCCGTGCTCGTGCGCGGCCTCGCCGCCACGCAGCCCGCGCAGACCCTCAAGCTCAAGGGCCCGCCGGTGAGCGCCGCCTTCGGCAAGGATGGCAAGCCGAGCACGGCGGCGCTCAAGTTCGCCGAGAAGTGCGGCGTCGAGGTCGGCGCGCTCACGCGCGTGATCGAGGGCAAGGGCGAGTTCCTGTACTTCGAGGGCAGCAAGCCCGGCCAAACTAGCGTGAGCCTGCTGCCCGGCATGGTGCAGCGCTCGCTCGATGCCCTGCCCATCCCCAAGCGCATGCGCTGGGGCGCATCGAACGCCGAGTTCGTGCGCCCCGTGCACTGGCTGGTCATGCTCTACGGCGAGGACGTGGTGCCGGCGCGCATTCTCGATACCGACGCCGGCCGCGCCACGCGCGGCCACCGCTTCATGGCGCCGCGGGAATTCCCGCTGGCGCGACCGGCCGATTACGAGTCGACGCTGCGTGACGCCGGCAAGGTGATCGCCGACTTCGGCGCGCGCCGTGAGCTCATCCGCCGACAGGTCACGGACGTCGGCAAGTCCCTGGGCGGCGCGGCGTTGATCGACGCCGGGCTGCTCGACGAGGTCACCGCGCTGGTCGAATGGCCGAGCGCGCTCGCCGGTGGCTTCGAGGCCTGCTTCCTCGAGCTGCCGCGCGAGGTGCTGATCTCCACGCTGCAGCATCACCAGCGCTACTTCCCGGTCGAGGCCGGCGGCGACGGCAAATCCGGCCGCAAGCTGCTCGCCCATTTCATCACCGTGGCCAACATCGAGAGCCGCGATCCAGCCCGGGTCTGCGAGGGCAATGAGCGCGTGGTGCGGCCGCGCCTCTCGGACGCGGCGTTCTTCTGGAGCCAGGATCGCCGGCAACCGCTGCATGCGCGCCGCGCCGCGCTCGACGCGGTCACGTTCCAGGCCAAGCTGGGATCCATCGGCGACAAGGTGCGTCGCGTGAGCACGCTGGCGGGGGAGGTCGCGCTGCTGATCGACGCCGACGCCACGCAGGCGACGCGCGCGGCAGAGCTCGCCAAGTGCGACCTGCTGAGCTCGATGGTGGGCGAGTTCCCCGAACTGCAGGGCATCATGGGCCGCTACTACGCCACGGCCGACGGCGAGCCGGCGGAGGTCGCCGCCGCCATCGACGAGCACTACATGCCGCGCGCCGCGGGCGGCGCGCTGCCGGCCACCGGCGCCGGCACCGCCGTGGCGCTGGCCGACAAGCTGGACACGCTGGCCGGCATCTTCGCCATCGGCCAGAAGCCGAGCGGCACCAGGGATCCGTTCGGACTGCGTCGCGCCGCCATCGGCGTGCTGCGCATCCTGGTCGAGAAGCAACTGGACCTCGACCTGCGCGCCCTGGTGGCGCGCGCCGTGGCGTTGCAGCCCGTGCAGAGCGCGACCGCCGCCACCGAGCTCTGGGAGTACATGACCGAGAGGCTGCGCGGCTATTTCATCGACGCCGGCGCGCAGGAAGGCGTGCGCGGCGTCAGCACCGAGATGTTCGACGCGGTGCGCGCGAGCGGGCCGAGCTCGCCGCTGGACTTCGGCGCGCGGCTCGCGGCGCTCAGCCGCTTCCTCGCGCTGCCAGAGGCCGCGAGCCTCACGGCCGCCAACAAGCGCATCGCCAACATCCTCAAGAAGGCCGAGCGTGGCGCGGGCGGCATGGTGGACGTCACGCTGCTGCGCGAGCCCGCCGAAAAGGCGCTGCACGAGGCCCTGGCGGGCATGATCACCGAGGTCGATCGCGCGCTTCACAAGCGCGACTACGCGGCTGCGCTCACGCGCCTGGCCGGCCTGCGGCCCGCGGTCGACGGGTTCTTCGACGCCGTCATGGTCAATGCCGAGGACCCGAAGCTGCGGCGCAACCGGCTGGCGCTGCTGGCGGAGCTGCGGCGCCAGTTCACGCGCATCGCGGATCTGTCCTTCCTGCCCGGCTGACACCCTTCCAGCATGCAGCTACTGCTCTCCATCGTTTTCACGCTGCTCATGGCGGTGTGGACCATCGGCTTCGGCTTCGTGTACTGCGTGGTCTGCCCGTTCCTGCCGTTCAGGGGACGCTTCTGGATGGCTGGCGTGCTCACGCACGTGGTGTTCTTCATGCTGCGGGTCATCTGTGGACTCACCTACCGCGTCGAGGGCCGCGAAAACCTGCCTCCCGGCAATCACGTGCTGTTCATCAAGCATTCCTCGACCTGGGAAACCTACGCGATCATGACGCTGTTCCCGCCGCTGGTCTGGGTCATGAAACGCGAGATCTACTGGATCCCGTTCGTCGGCTGGGGCTGCATGCTGGCCCGCTGCATCGCCATCGACCGCAAGGCGGGTGCCGCCGCGGTCAACCAGGTGCTCGCCCAGGGCAAGGACCGCATGGAGCGCTTCGGCGCCTGGGTGGCGGTATTCCCGGAGGGCACGCGCATGGCGCCCGGGGAGACGCGGCGCTACGGCTCCAGCGGCACTTTGTTAGCCGCCCAGGAAGGGCGCAAGATCGTGCCCGTGGCGCACAACGCGGGATACTTCTGGCCGCGGCGCGGCCTGCTCAAGAAGCGCGGCACGATCCGCGTGGTCATCGGCCCGCCGATCGACCCGGCCGGCCGCGACCCGCGCGAGGTCAACGAGGAGGTGCAGACGTGGATCGAAAGCCACGTGCACGTCCCGGAAAATCACCTGGCGGGCCAATGATGCGGGGACGCAGGCTGGATGCGCAGGTCGGAGACTTCTTCGAGACGACCCCGGAGCGGCCCGCCGTGAAGCGGACCGACTGGTACTGGCTGCGCCTGCCGGCGACCGGGCTGTGCTTCGCGGTGTTCGGCCTGGTCACGTTCGTGCTCGGCATCGTCGTGCTGCCGCTGCTGCGGCTGCTGAGCCTGGAACGGGCACGCGGCCGGCGGCGGGCGCGTGCCGTGGTGGGCGGGGGCTTGCGATTCTTCGTCGGCTTCATGCGGACCGTGGGCGTGCTGCGCTATGAATTCATCGGCCGCGAGAAGCTCGGCCGGCCCGGCCAGCTGATCGTCGCCAATCATCCGACGCTCATCGACGTGGTCTTCCTCGTCGGGTTCGCGCCACAGACCAACTGCATCGTCAAGGCCGGGCATTTCCGCAACGTCATCACGCGCGGCGCGGTGATCGCCGCCGGGTACATCCCGAATGCGCCCACCGAGGACATGATCTACGCGGCCGAGGCCACGCTGCAGGCCGGCGAAACCCTGCTGATCTTCCCGGAAGGCACGCGCACCGTGCCGGGAAAGCCCATGGCCATGCAGCGCGGCGCCGCGAACGTGGCGCTGCGCGCGGCGCGCGTGCTGACGCCGGTCTCCATCGATTGCGATCCACCGACGCTGTCGAAGAACCTGCCCTGGTACCGGATCCCGCCACGACGCCCGAAATTCACACTGCGCGTCGGCGAGGACATCGACCTGGCCGCGTATCGGGGATCGCCCGTGCCGATTGCGTCACGGCGTTTGAATGCCGACCTCGCGGGGCTGTTCGGCGGGGCGACTCCGGTGCGAGACTAGCGCCTGCCCAGGTCCGTGCCATGAAATCCCGTCAGGAAATCTTCGACATCGTCCGCAATTCGCTGGTCGAGCTCTTCGAGCTGGACGCCCCGGTGGTCGTGCCGGAGGCGCGTTTCGACGACGATCTCGAGATCGACAGCATCGACGCCGTCGATCTGGTCGACCACCTGTCGCGGATCTTCGAGCGCCGCGTGAGCCCGCGCGACTTCCGCTCGGTGCGCACCGTGCAGGACCTGATCGACTGCATCGATCGCCTCCAGACGCAGTGACCGCCGGACAACTCCGCGTCACGGGCGTGATCCCCGTGTACAACCACGAGCTGGCCGTGCCCGCGGTGGCCGCCAACCTGCGCGCACAGGGGCTGCCCGTGGTACTGGTGGACGACGGCTCGAACGACTCCTGCCGCGTGGCGCTCGAAAAGCTGGCGGCCGAAACCGGCGACGTGCTGGTCCGACGCGCCGCGAACGGCGGCAAGGGCGCGGCGGTCATCAGTGGCCTGCGCAAGGCGCAGCAGCTCGGCTTCACGCATGCGCTGCAGGTGGACGCGGACGGCCAGCACGACCTGCGCGACGTACCGAAATTCCTCGCCAGGGCACAGGCCGAGCCCGGGGCCGTGATCTGCGGGCGCCCGGTGTTCGACGCGTCGATCCCCAGGGTGCGGTTCCTCTCGCGCTACATCACGCATGCGCTGGTGTGGCTGCAGACGCTGTCGTTCAGCGCCGTGCGCGACTCCATGTGCGGCTTCCGGCTGTACCCGGTGAGCACGGTGCTCGAAGTGGTGGACCGAGACGGCGTCGGGACCCGCATGGATTTCGACGTGGAGCTGCTGGTCAAGCTGGTGTGGCGCGGGCGCACGCTGCGCTGGATTGACACGCAGGTGTCCTATCCCAAGGACGGCATTTCCCATTTCCGCATGCTGTACGACAACCTGCGGCTGGCCGGCATGCACGTCCGGCTGGTGCTGGGCATGCTGTGGCGCGCGCCCATGCTGATCTGGCGCCGGATCCGGAACGCCTGATTTTCCTGCGCGAGTTCGCCGCACGACGCCCGCGCCGCCGTAGAATCCGCCCGCATGCGCAAACACTCGGAAATCACCGCGCAGATCGACTGCGAGGTCGCGTTCGCCGACGTCGACCTGGCACGAGTCGTGTGGCACGGCCACTACTTGCGCTACCTGGAGAACGCGCGCTGGGCGTTGATGCGCGCCATCGATTTCGACCTGCAGGACATGATCGACTCCGGGTATCTCTGGCCGATCGTCGACCTGCGCGTGAAGTACGTGCGCGCGGCGCGTTTCGGCGACCGGCTGCGCGTGCGCGCGTCGCTGATGGAGTGGGAGCAGCGGCTGGCCATCAACTACCTGGTCACCGACCTGGCCGATGGCGCGCGCGTGGTGCGCGCGCAGACCGTGCAGGTGGCGGTGCGCCCGCCGGAGAACGAACTGCTGTTCGTGATGCCGGAGTGCCTGACCGGCCGCGTGACCGATTACCTGCGCCGCCGCACCCGGCGCGCGGCGCCGGAGCCGGCATGAGCGGCACGGTGCTGGTCACGGGCTCGAGCCGCGGCATCGGCCGCGCGATTGCGTTGCGACTGGCTCGCGACGGTCACGACATCGTCGTGCATTACCACTCCCGCCGCGAGGCCGCCGAGCAGGTGGCCGCCGAGGTCCGCGCGCTCGGCCGCGCCGCGCGGCTGCTGGCGTTCGACGTGGCGCAGCGCGAAGCCGCCGCGCAGGCGCTCGCCGCCGACATGCAGGCGCACGGCGCCTACTACGGCGTGGTGTGCAACGCCGGCATCGCGCGAGATGCCGCGTTCCCCGCGATGACCGGCGAGGAATGGGACGCCGTGGTGCACACCAACCTCGACTCCTTTTATAACGTGCTGCAGCCCGTGGTCATGCCGATGGTGCGCCGCCGCGCGCCGGGGCGCATCGTCACGCTCGCCTCGGTCTCGGGGCTCATCGGCAACCGCGGCCAGGCTAACTACTCGGCCGCCAAGGGCGGCGTGATCGCCGCCACCAAGGCGCTGGCCGTGGAGCTCGCCAAGCGCGAGATCACGGTCAACTGCGTGGCGCCCGGACTCATCGACACGGACATGGTCGATGCGAACACCCCCATGGAGAGGATTCTCGAAGTGATTCCGATGCAGCGGATCGGCAAGCCCGAAGAAGTCGCGGGCGTGGTGAGTTTCCTGATGTCGCCCGACGCGAGCTACGTGACGCGCCAGGTGATCTCCGTGAACGGCGGACTCTGCTGATGCGCCGCGTGGTGGTCACCGGCATGGGCGGTGTCTCGGCGCTGGGCAACGACTGGGACAGCATCGAGACCGCGTTCCGCGCCGGCAGGAGCGCCGTGCGCTACATGCCCGAGTGGGAGCGTTACGTCGACATGGGCACGCGGCTGGCGGCGCCCTGCGACAGGTTCTCGCCGCCCGAGAACTGGACACGCAAGCAGCTGCGCGGCATGGGCCGGGTATCGCAGCTCGCGGTGCGCGCCGCGGAACTGGCGCTGGCGAACGGCGGGCTGGCCGGCAACGCGCTGCTCTCCGACGGACAGATGGGCGTGGCCTGCGGCTCCTGCATCGGCAGCACGCCCGACATGCTCGACTTCGCGCACATGCTGCTCGACGGCAACGGCAAGGGCGTGAACGCGAATTCGTACATCCGCATGATGCCGCACACCGCGGCGGCGAACATCGGCATCTTCTTCGGCATGAAGGGCCGCGTGATCCCGACCAACAGCGCCTGCACTTCCGGCAGCCAGGCCATCGGCTATGCCTACGAGGCCATCCTGCACGGCTCGCAGACCCGCATGCTGGCCGGCGGCGCGGAGGAGCTCTGTCCCACGCAGGCCAAGGCCTTCGATACCTTGTACGCCACCAGCCGGCGCAATGACGAGCCCGCGCGCACGCCGCGTCCCTATGATGCCGAGCGCGACGGTCTCGTGGTCGGCGAGGGCGCCGCCTTCCTCGTGCTCGAAGAGCTCGAGGCGGCGCTCGCGCGCGGCGCGACGATCCACGCCGAGATCATCGGCTATTCGACCAACAGCGACGGCACTCACGTGACGCGCCCCGAGGAAAACACCATGCGCGCCGTCATGCAGAATGCGCTCGCGACCGCGCAGATCACGCCCGACCAGGTGGACTACGTGAACGGCCATGGCACGGCCACCATGCACGGCGACCAGGCCGAGTCGCGCGCCACCAGCGCGGTATTCGGGCCGGACATGCCCATCAGCTCGCAGAAGAGTTTCCTCGGCCACACGCTGGGCGCCTGCGGCGCGCTCGAGGCCTGGTTCAGCATCGAGATGATGAAGCGCCGCTGGTTCGCGCCGACGCTGAATCTCGAGAGGGCGGATCCGGAGTGCGCGCCGCTTGACTACATCCGCGACGGCGGTCGCGAGATCGACGCCGACGTCGTGGTGTCCAACAACTTCGCGTTCGGCGGCATCAATACCAGCCTGGTATTGAAGCGTTACGCATGACGCGCGGCGCGGCGTGCGAGGATCCGCTGGTCTGGCGCGGCGCACGGCCGCTGGCGCGCACGATGCTGCTGCGCGAAGCCGCGGCGATCGCGGCCGGCCTGCCGGCTGGACAGCACGTCGTGAATCTCTGCGAACAGCGCGAAGCGTTCCTGCTGGCATTCGCGGCCTGCATGATGGCCGGGCGCGTGCAGCTCATGCCCTCGGCCCGCGGTGAATCCGCGCTCGCCGAATTGCGCGCGGAGTATCCCGACAGCGCAACCATCACCGATGAAGACGTGCAGCGTTTGCGTGCGGACGCCCCGCAGGTCGGTGTCGTGCCTGCGCTCGTGCCATCGGATCAGGACCGGCTGATCATGATCGGTTTCACGTCCGGCAGCACCGGCAAGTCGCAGGCGCATGCCAAGCGCTGGCGCGCCCTGGCGAACAGTGCGCGGCTGAATTCCGCGGCCATCCGCGCGACGCTGGGCCTGCCTGCCGGCGCGGCGCTCTCGGTACTCGGCACGGTTCCCTCGCATCACATGTACGGCATCGAGCTCACGGTGCTGCTGTCGTTGTTCGCCGGCATGAGCGTGCACGCGGACCGGCCTTTGTTCCCGGCCGACGTGGCCGCCGCGCTGGCACAGCCCGCGCGACCTCGCGTGCTGGTCAGCACGCCGCTGCACCTGCGCGCGCTGGCCGAATCCGGACTTGCCTTTCCCGAGCTCGATCTCATCGTCAGCGCCACCGCGCCGCTCGATTCCGCGCTGGCGCGGCAGATCGAGGAGCGCCTGCGCGCGCCGCTGCTCGAGATGTTCGGCTCCACCGAAACCTGCGTGTTCGCGACGCGGCGCACGGCACGGCAGGACGTCTGGAAGATCTACGAGGGCATCACGCTCGAGGCGGGCGCGGACTCGACGCAGGTGTCCGCGGCCTGGTACGAGCGCCCACAGAGACTCATGGATGTGCTGGAGATGCGCGGCGCCGACGGCTTCGTGGCGCGCGGCCGGAACTCGGACCTCGTCGAGGTGGCCGGCAAGCGGGCGTCGCTGGCCGACATCACGCGGCGCCTGTGCGCCGTGCCGGGTGTCGCCGATGCCGTGGCGTTCCAGCCGGATGGCGCCGCGGCGGGCGTGGCGAATCGCGTGGCGGCCGTGGTCGTCAGCCGCGGCGTTTCGGCAAAGGAGATCGCCGCGCATCTGTCCGCCAGTCTGGATGCGGTGTTCCTGCCGCGGCCGCTGGTGCTCGTCGAGCAGATTCCGCGCGATGCGGTCGGCAAGGTGTCGCGCGCGAAGCTGCTGGAACTGACGCGCAGCCAGAGCGCCGACTAGTTGCGTCTGCGCCGGGCTACTCCGCCGCGTGCAGGCAGTCGAATTCGAGCAACAGGTCCGCGCGGCACACGTCACCGAGCAGCACCAGGAACGGCGTGCCCGCCGGCAGATGCTCGCGCAGCTGCGATTCGACCAGCGGCAGGTCGGCGCGGTCACGCAGGTAGGCCTTGATCAGTGTGTTGCCGGTGAAGCGCGGCGGCAGGCCGGGCGCATGCGCCCGCGCGCGGGTCAGCACGCTGTCCAGGTTGCGAAAGATCTCGGTCATCTGCCGTTGCACGCTGCCGGCGTGCTGGGTCGCGTGGCCGACGATGCTCGCCGTGCCGGAGATCATCAGCAGGTCCGGCGCCACCAGCATCGCGCGCGAGAACGCCGGCGGCGTGGGACCGTACTGGCGTGGATAGTGGTACGCGGCCATCTGGCGCGGATTCTCCAGCGCGATGCCGGGTTCGCGTGCGGCCAGCCAGTACACCTGCAGCCGTCCCGAGCCATCGCGCCGGCCGATGGCGGTGGCCGCGGGATAGCGCTCGAGACCCAGCGCCTTCAGGCCTTCGGCGCGCCCGCAGCAGAACACGCGATAGCGTTCTGCGTCGCCCTCGCCCTGGTTGATGTCGTCCAGATAGTTCCAGATGCGCAGCAGGTGCCGGTATCGCGAGGTGGCCTGGAAGCGCGCGACGGCCGAATAGACGTAGGCGGCCGCGCCGGCGAGCCCGCCATGCTCGCGCTCGTCGACCTCGATGGCGGCCGCGAGATGATGATCGTCGGAGGCGTAGCGGATCTGGCCGTCGAAGCCGGTGTGCACGGGCCCATTGGCATACCAGACCTCGGTCAGGCCTTCGCCCGCCAGCGGCTGCAGGCAGACGCGCGCGCAGCGCGGCGGCGGCGGCTCGTCACGCGCGCCGAACTCGACGGCGAACAACACGTCCTCGGGCAACCGGTCGCCGGGCTTCAGCGGCAGGTAGGCGATGCGCGGCGCGACGGCGCCGAGGCGCGGGAAGGCGGTACTGCTCATCCGCTCGCCTCCAGCGCACGCAATTCGCGCCGGTGCCGCAGCGTATCGCGCCACATGGCGATCGAGGTCAGGTAGTACAACACCTTGAACACGCGCAGCCGGCGCAGGGTCTGCCTGGCGCCGAACACGTGTCCGGAGAGCATGGACACCATGGCCTCTTCCACGCGCAGCACGTTGCGCGGATTCGCGAACAGCCAGGCCAGCGCCGGCGTGGTGAAGCGCACGATGAACCAGGTGAATTCCTTGAGGCCCGCGCGCAGCTCGCGCTCATAGGTCCGCTGCAGCGGACGCTCGCGCGCTCCGGACAGGACCTTGTCCACCAGCTCCGCCGCCAGCGTGGCGCTGTGCATGGCGAGGTAGACGCCGCTCGAAAACACCGGGTCGAGGAAGGCCGACGAATCGCCCGCCATGATCCAGCCGGGGCCGGAATGCTGGCGGCATTCATAGGAATAGTTGCCCGTGGCCTCCAGGTTGCCGTGCAGCTTCGCATTCGCCATGCGCGCCTCGAGTGCCGGCACGGAACGCAGGATCTGCATGAGGAAGTCTTCGAGCGAACCCTGGCGCTGTTTCATGTGCTCGGGCAGCAGCACCGCGCCGATGCTGGTGATGTCGTTCGACAGCGGAATCAGCCAGATCCAGCCCTGCCCGAATCCCATGCGGAAGCGGTAGATGCTGATGTTGCCGGTCCACGGCGCCGCGCGCCGTTCCACGCCGGTGAAGTGCGCGAAGATGGCCGCGCTGCGGTGGCGCGCGTGGCGCTGCTTGAGCTTCAGCCGGTTGCCGAGGAACGTGTCCCTGCCAGACGCGTCGATCAGGTAGCGGCCGCGCACCTCGCGCAGCTGGCCGGCCGCATCGCGCACCGTGACTTCGGCCGTGCCGTCCGCGGTCGTCGCGGTGACGACTTCCGTGTTCTCGTAAGTGAGGACCCCGGCGCGCTGCGCGTTGCGGAACAGGATCTCGTCGAATTCCTCGCGCTTCACCTGGTACGCGTAGCCCGGCAGGCGCTCCAGGGACTTGGAGAAGTCGAACACGTTGAAGCCGCGCTCGTTGTCGGCGGGGAAATCCGCGGCCGGCTTGCGGATACCTACGCGGTCCACCTCGTCGAGCACTCCGAGGCGCTCGAGGATGGGAATGTTCATGGGCAGCAGCGATTCGCCGATGTGGAAGCGCGGGTGGCGGCTTTTCTCGAACAGCTGGACCTTGCGGCCCTTCCGGGCCAGCTCCGTGGCGGCCGTGGTCCCGGCGGGCCCGCCGCCGATGATGATGACGTCGCAATCCAGGCTGCGAGCCGCGTGGTTTTCTTGTGACGTCATTGGAAAGGTGAAGCCCTGAGCCATGGCTATAATAGCCGCCTTCTTTCCGCACATTCGAGAGCCGCGCCGCAAGTTCCGCCATGAATGCCACCCTCGCACCCGCCGCGACGCAGACGCCTCTGGAGCGTGACGTCGCCGCGATGATCGTCACCACGCTGAACCTCGAATCCGTGAAGCCCGAGCAGATCGATCCGGCCGCGCCGCTGTTCGGGGCCGGACTGGGTCTCGACTCCATCGATGCGCTGGAACTGGCGCTGGAGATCTCCAAGCGCTACGGCTTCCAGCTGCGTTCCGACGACGAAGACAACCGCCGCATCTTCGCCTCGTTGAGCAACCTGGCCGCGCATATCGAAAAGAACCGGGTGAAGTAATGCGGGTCGCGGCCTGCGAGCCGAGCTGAGTTCGAGGCGCTCCGGCGTGCAGCCGCTGTCCATCACCGCCTTCACGGCCACCTGCGCGGCGGGCTCCGGCCGCGCCGAACTACTGTGTTCGCTCGACACCGGCCGCACCGGTCTCGCACCCAACGACTTCGGCCGCGAACCGCTGAAGACCTGGGTGGGTCGGGTCGCAGGCGTCGAGGGCGCGCCCCTGCCCGGCAACTTCTCGCAATACGAGTGCCGCAACAACCGGCTGGCCTGGATGGGCCTGCAGCGCGACGGCTTTCTCGAGGCAGTTGAAGCGGCGCGCCGCCGCTACGGCGAAGACCGCGTCGCGCTGGTGCTCGGCACGTCGACTTCGAGCATCGGCGCGACCGAGGAAGCGTATTCAAGGCTCACGCCCGCCGGCGAATTTCCCGAGGACCTGCGCTACCAGGCCGTGCACACGCCGCATTCCACCGGTGAGTTCCTGCAGAAGGTACTGGGTCTCAACAACGTCGCCGTCACCGTGGCCACGGCCTGCTCCTCCAGCGCCAAGGCGTTCGCGCAGGGCGCGCGGCTGCTGGATCTCGGCATCGCCGACGCGGTGGTGGTGGGTGGTGTCGATTCGCTGTGCGGCAGCGTGCTGTTCGGCTTCAACTCGCTGGCGCTGGTGTCGCCCGAGCCCTGCCGCCCGTTCGATGCCGAACGCACCGGCATCAGCATCGGCGAGGCCGCGGCCTTTGCCTTGCTGGAGCGCGATGGAAAGGGTCCGCGGCTGCTGGGCTACGGTGAATCCAGCGATGCGCACCACATGTCGACGCCGCACCCTTCGGGCCGTGGCGCGCGACTCGCGATGAGCGAGGCCCTGCGACGCGGCTCGGTCGATGCCAGCCAGGTGGACTACATCAACCTGCATGGCACGGCCAGCCTGAAGAACGACGAGATCGAGGCGCAGGTCATCGCCGAGATGTTTCCCGAAGGCACGCACGGCAGCTCCACCAAGGGCTGGACCGGTCACACGCTGGGCGCGGCCGGCGCGCTCGAGGCGGTGATCACCCTGCTGGCGCTCGAGTCAGGACTCATGCCGGGCAATCTGAATTCGCGCGCGCTCGATCCGGCCTGTGGCCCGCAGGTGCGACTCGGCAACGCACGCGGTACCGTGCGGCACGCGCTCAGCAATTCCTTCGGCTTCGGCGGCAGCAACTGCGTGCTGCTGTTCAGCGCCGCCGACAGCAGCGCGCCGTCATGAAGCCGCTGGTCGGCAACCGGCGCCTGCACGTGAACGGCGTGGCGCTGTGGTCGCAGCGGCTGCCGGGATGGGAACGCGCGCAGCGCATTCTTTCCGGCAGCGAGCCGCCGCCGGCGGAAGCCGCGCCTCGCCCGGCCCCCGAACTACTGCCGCCCACCGAGCGCCGGCGTGCGCCGGATACCGTGGCCGTCGCCATGGAAGCGGCCCTGGCCGCCTGCCGTCACGCGGGCCTGCCGCCCGCATCGCTGCCCTGCGTGTTCAGTTCCATGCACGGCGATCTCGCGATCACCGACTACATGTGCGCCACCATGGCGTCGACGCCCGCGCTGGTGTCGCCGACCCGATTCCACAATTCGGTGCACAATGCGGCCGCCGGCTACTGGACCATCGCGGCCGAGTGCACCCGGCCGTACACCTCGCTGTCCGCGGGCGAGCAGTCGTTCGGCGCGGGGCTGCTCGAGGCCTGCACGCAGGCGCTGGCGAATCGCGAGAACGTGCTGCTCGTGGCGTACGACATCGATGCGCGCGGGCCGCTGGCGCCGGTGGCAGCCAGCAAGGGATTGCTGTCCGTGGGACTCGTCGTCTCGCCAGAGCGCGGATCGCACGCCGTGGCGCAATTCGATCTCGAGCTGCTGTCGGGCAGCGACCTCACGCCGAGCCGCGCGCGGCCGGAGAACGCGGCGCTGGTCGCCGGCAATTCCACCGAGAGTTGCCTGCCCTTCATGGAGGCACTGGCGCGCGGCGGCACGCACGACATCCTGTGCCTGGCCACGCCGACCCTGGGCCTGCAGATGCGCGTCGTGTCGTGAAGACCGACGTGCTGATCGTCGGCGGCGGCCTCGCCGGCCTCACGCTGGCATTGCAGCTGCGCGCCAAACTACCGGCGCTCGCCATCACCGTGCTGGAGCGGCACACGCTGCCGGTGCCGGAAGCGGCGCACAAGGTGGGCGAATCGACCGTGGAGATCGGCGCGCACTACCTCGATACCGTGCTCGGCCTGGAGGCGCACCTGCGCGAGCGGCAGCTGCGCAAGTTCGGCTTCCGATTTTTCTTCAGCGACGGCCGCAGCGACCTCGATGCGGTCACCGAGCTCGGCGCCAGCCGCTACCTGCATACGCCGGGATACCAGCTGGACCGCGGCATACTCGAAAATTTCCTGTACGAACGCGTGCGCGCGCAGGACGTGCGGCTGATCACCGGCGCCACGGTGCGAGGCATCTCGCTGGCGGAGGACGGCGCGCACACCGTGCGCTACCAACACGACGACGCCGAGCACGAGCTCGCCGCCGACTGGCTGGTCGACGCCAGCGGCCGTGCCGGACTGCTGCGCCGCCAGCTCGACCTGCAGCTGGACAACGGCCACCACGCCAATGCCGCGTGGTTTCGCCTGTCCACGCGCATCGACATCGACGACTGGTCGGACGATGCGGACTGGCATGCGCGCTGCTT
>DASTHJ010000531.1:0-2396 GCA_035718265.1 Steroidobacteraceae bacterium
TACGGCGAGACGCTGCGCCGTCCCGCCTTCGGCGACCTGAATCCGAACTTCAATCTCACCGGCGACCTCACCGGCGTTGGTTACGGCACCGGCGCGGGTGGCAATCCGGATCTCAAGGCGGCCAAGGGCAAGAACTACGACCTCACCGCCGAGTGGTACTTCGCGCGGGATAGCGCGATCTACGGCACGGCGTTCCGTCGCGAAATCGACGGCCTCGTGGTGCCGCTGGTGCGCGAACTCGCGATCCCGGGCTCGGGCCTCAACACCGACCGCTTCAAGGTCACCCAGCCGGTGAATGCGTCGGATGGCGTGCTCAAGGGCTTCGAGCTCGGCTTCCTGTACTTCCCCGAGCTGCCGGGCGTGTTCAACGGCCTCGGCCTGCAGGGCAGCTTCACGAAACTCGACTCGAGCCAGAACATCCCGCTGTCGAACAACCTCGGCGAGATCGTCGGCGAGGAGAACACCGAGTTCTTCGGCGTTTCCGACTTCTCGTACAACGTCACGCTCGCCTACGACCATGCCGGCTTCGGCGGCCGGCTGTCGTACGTGTGGCGCGACGACTTCCTCAACAACAACGAGGCGCGCATCTTCGCGAACCCGATCGGCGTGTGGCGCAAGCCGGAGAGCAGTCTCGACCTGCAGCTGAGCTACGAGATCAACGAGAAGATGGGCGTGTCGTTCGACGCGGTCAATCTCACCGACGAGATGCAGCAGTCCTATTACGCGTTCGCCGACGCCGGCAGCCCGACGCTCACCAACTTCGGCAGCACGGTGATCAGCCGCGCGTACATGTTCGGCTTCCGCTGGAAGTATTGATCCGGTCTCCCGGCGGCCAGCGGTTCTCTCGGCCGCCGCACTCGAAGGCCGCGATGTCCCATTCATCCGGATGAGGCATCGCGGTCCTTTTTTCAGGTCGGCGCCAGGAAGGCGCGCTGCGGCGGCCAGGCATCCCAGAGCGCCGGGTCCGCGGCGATCATGTCCTGCGATTTCGCGAGGATCCGCGGGTCGACCTGCGTCGACCTGCGCGCCACGATGTCGATGTGCACGCCGGTCACCATCATCGTCGACAGGTGGTCGCCGCCGTCGCCGCGGAACATCTCGTGCACGAAGCGCACCGACTTCGGCTTCACCTCGAGCATGGCCGAGCGCACCACGATGACGTCGCCGACCAGCGCCTCGCGCCGGTAGCAGATGCGCTGGTCCACGGCCGCCATGCCGCGCCTGGCCTCGCGCAGGTATTGCGCGGTCATGCCCATCATCGCGCCCAGGTTCCAGGTGGCCTCGTCGTACTTGCCCACGTACCACATGACGTTCATGTGACCCATGTGGTCGCAGTGCCATTGGTGCACGAGGCCGCGGTAGGTGATGCCGATGTCGTCCATGGGCCAAGTCTAACCGGCGCCCTGCCTTCGTGCGCCGCGCATGTCAGCCTGGCGCACAGATACGCGCGTGCCGGCACCTCGCCAACGTCCTTCCCGGGCGGCACACCGGCTTGCGGCGACGCTCGGGCGCCCGGCGTCCCACGCGGGCGCCCCGGCGGCACCGCATGGCCTATCTACTTCGACCGGGAGGCGAGGTATTGCACCTCGCCGCCACGTCCTCGGATTGCATCGGACGACCCGCGCCGCGGCCGCGTTCCGCGCCGCGGCGGCCGGCCGTTCGCAATGCGAAAGCGCGGATTCTTGTTAAGACCAGTGCGGTTTCCCTCACGGGCGAGACGCCGGCTGCCATGTCGTTGAACATGCGGGCAAAAGCCAGCTCAGGAGACGATTTTTCATGGCCCCAACGAATCTCGAAGGCGTGCTCGAGGCCGCCGGCAACACGGTCAAGATGCTGCGCAACTCGCAGATCGGCGCCTACGTGTACCCGGTGGTCCCGAGCGAGTTCAGCAACTGGCGCGACGAGCAGAAGGCCTGGCGCGACACCGCCGTGCTGTTCGACCAGTCGCACCACATGGCGGAGCTCACGATCAAGGGGCCCGACGCGATGAAGCTGTGCAGCTTCACGACGATCAACAGCTTCGCCAACTTCCCGGTGAACCGCGCCAAGCAGATGGTGCCGACCAGCTACGCGGGCCACGTCATCGGCGACGGCATCCTGTTCCATCTCGACAGGGACGAGCTGCTGTTCGTCGGCCGCGCGCCCACCGTCAACTGGCTGCAGTTCCATTGTGAGACCGGCGGCTTCAAGGTCGACTTCATCCGCGACGACCGCTCGCCCTCGCACGCGTATGGCAGGGCGGTCACGCGCCGTCGCTACCGCTACCAGATCCAGGGTCCGAACGCGAAGCAGATCCTCGACAAGCTCAACGGTGGCCCGATCCCGGACGTCAAGTTCTTCACGATGGACGTCATCAACATCAAGGGGCGCAAGGTGCGCTGCCTGCGGCATGGCAT
>DASTHJ010000532.1:0-4266 GCA_035718265.1 Steroidobacteraceae bacterium
GGTGATGCCCAGTCCCATGAGGCTGCGACCGCGGAAGTACGCGTTCTGCACCTCGATGGAGTGCTCGAGCGCGCGCGTGTGCAGGCGCAGCGACTCGTCGTACTTGCCGGCCGCGTAATGCGCCAGCGCGCTGTTGTGCAGCGTGAGCAGGTACAGGTCCGGGTGCGCGCGCGCGTCCATCAGCGCAAGCGCGCGTTCGAAGCGCGGCAGTGCCGCGGTGAGCCGGCCCTGTCCCCAGTCGCACAGCGCCAGGTTCTGCAGCGACAGCGCGACGCGCGGCGTCTCGCCGAGTCGTTCGAACACCGCGAGCGCGGCCGAGTAGTAAGGGATGGCTTCGGCGAAGCGCGCCTCGTTGTAGTAGGCCAGGCCGATGTTGTTGGTCTGCAGCGCCGCGTCGAACAGCTCGCCGCGTCGCTGGTGGAAGCTCTCGAGCTCGCGCAGCAGGCGGCGCGCGGCCGCGAAGCGGGCGCCGGCGTCGAGCGGCACGGCCGTGCCGCTGCCGCCGCTCGCCGAAGTGGAGCCCATTTCGAGCCAATCCGCCGCCAGGATGGCCCTGGCGCGCGCGGCGCCGTAAGGGTTTGTCGCGGTAGCCGCGCTGCGCGCGGCGCGTTGCGCCCAGTCGGCGCTCTTCGACCAGATCGACAGGTCGTAGTAATAGAGGCTCGCGAGCGACAGCTCGAGCGCCGCGCGCGTCGCAGCGTCGAGGCGGCCATCGGCGAGCTGCGACTCGTATTTCCGTGCCGAGTCCTCGAAGATCGCGGCCGCCGGAGTGTCGCCCGGGCGCGCGGCGGATGCGACCGCCGCCTGGGCCGCGGCGTAGCGCATGTCCGCCGTCGCCAGGCCGCGCGCCAGCGTGTCGCACGGGCCGTGCGCGCCGCCGCGAAACGCGATTTCCACCGATCCTTCGTGGCCGGCGTGCTCGCGGCTGCGGATCACGATCATGGCGGGCGCCGAATCGACGAATGCCAGCTGCACGCCCGTACGGATCACCGGGCTCGCCGTGCGCGCAAGCAGCCGCTCGTGGGCGTCGAGGACATCCGTGCTGACGTCGATGCCACGTTCGGTCACGCGCACCAGCACGGGTGGCGGAAGTGCCGGAACGGACACGCGCGCAACGTCCGGGCCGCGCAGCGTGACGACCTGCACCGTCGTGGCGCCCGCCGCGGCCAGCGGCGCCGGGCAGCGCGGCATCTCGGGTGCCGATGCGACGGCGGCCTGCGCGACTAATAACAGCCAGACGGAGCTCACCGCGACGTAATCTACCGCACGCTTTACCTCGCGAGGCATTTTCGCGAGCATGCAGCTCCAGGGGTCATCGTGTCGGTCTCCACCATCATCACCGAGAGCATCGCGGCCGACGCGCCGGCCACGCCCGAACATCTCGCGGCGCGCATCCTCGCCGGCGACGCGCTGGCGGAGGGCGAGCTGGTCCGCAAGTACGAACGCGGCGTGCTCATGATCCTCATGCAGGCGGTGCGCGACCTCGAGCTGGCGCGCGACCTGCGCCAGGACACCTTCGTCATCGTGCTGAACCGCCTGCGTGCGACGCCGCTGGACGACCCGTCGCGCCTCGCGGCATTCATCGCGCAGACCGCGCGCAACCTGGCGATCGCCGAGAAGCGCCGCGAGGTGCGCCGGCGCACCGACGCGAACAGCGATGCCGTCGAGCTGGCTGCCGACGACGCCCCGTCGCGCGAGTCGCAGAGCGAGCTCGAGTCCTCCGCCAATGCGGTGCGACGCCTGCTCGCGGAGATGAAATCGCCGCGCGACCGCATGGCCATCGTGCGCTTCTACCTGGACGAGGAGAGCAAGGAGTCCATCTGCGCCGACCTCGGCGTCACCGAACTGCAGTTCAACGTGATCCTGTTCCGCGCGCGCGAACGTTTCCGGCAATTGCTCGAGGACCGTGGACTCGGCAGGTCCGACCTGTTCAGCCTGGTGCTGCTGTGAACCGCGACCAACCGAACGAAGTAAAACCGCGGCTCACGACAGAAGTTCTGCTGAGGCCCGACGGAAGGGGCCGCCCATGAGCGACGCAGTTCCCACGGAGAAGCAAGGGAAGGCTCACCGCTACCTGGCGGGGCAGATGTCCGCCGGGGAAACGGCCGAGTTCGAAACCGAAATGCTCGAACATCCGGAAACTCTCGAGGACGTCGCGCTGCTGCGCCGGATGAAGTCGGGTCTCGCCTCGTTGCGACGCAACGGTGAGCTCGATCACCTGCTGCGCACGCGCCGCGCGACGCGTCGCGGCTACCTGGCACTCGCGGCCAGCCTGGTCGTCGCCGCGGGAATCATCGGCTGGCAGCTGTTCGACCGGCCAGGCGCGGCGGCGCCCGTCTTCTCGGCCAGGCAGGAACTCTTCGCCGAAAGAATCGGCGCATCGCCTCCCGACGAGCTGCTGCTGGTGCGCAACCGATCCGCCGCCCTGCCGGCGCTGGAATTGCCAGGTTCGTCGCGGGTCGTGTTGCTGCGCGTGGTGACCGGTGGATCCGGATCCGCTGCGGCGTTCGACCTCGAGCTGGTCCGCGCGTCACCCGCTCCACAAGTCTCGTTGGGGCGCGTCGAGAACCTGCGGGCCGATGCCCAGGGAATGCTGTCCTCGTACTTCGATCCGCGTTCGGCGGGGGCGGGATCGTTCAGCCTTCTGGTCCAGCGGCGCGATCCGGCGGGCGGTGTTGCCGAGGTCGTGGAATACCCCTTCGAAGTCCGCCTGCAATAGCCACCCGGGTCGCATCAGAAACTCACGGCAGCGCGCCCGAGACCCGGCGCCTGCCAGGCGAACCCGCAGATAGACCCCCGAGGTGGTTCGTCTTTCGGCGTGCGCCGGTGGCGCACGCCTTTTTCTCACCGCCAATACGAAAAACCCGCCATCGAGGCGGGTTTCGTGCGGCGTTCAGCCCAGCGCCTTGATCCGGGCCGACAGTGCGCTCTTGTGGCGGGCGGCCTTGTTGCGGTGGATCACGTTCTTGTTGACCAGCGAGTCGACCAGCGGCTGGGCTTCCTTCAGGGCAGCCATGGCGTCGGCCTTGTTGCCGGCGGCCAGCGCGTCGTTGACCTTGCGCAGCGCCGTACGCATGCGCGAACGCAGCGCCACGTTGCGGGTGCGATTGGTCTCAGCTCGACGGGCGGCCTTTTCGGCCGACTTGGTATTCGCCACGAAGCGTTCTCCAGGGAATCGGGGTCGTTTGAAGGCCGCGTAGTGTGCTGACGGCCCCCCACCTTGTCAACGCTGGCCCCACCGGCCGCGGTCCCTTCCGGTATAGTGCGCGGCTTCGCGCGGTTTTCCTTTATTTTTCGGGTGGTTGCAGGTTGAGCGGCAGGATCTTCAAGAGCACGATGGTGACCGGCACTGCGACCCTGGTGTCGCGCGTCACCGGCCTGCTCCGCGAAATCTTCTACGCCGTCATGTTCGGCGCCAGCGCCTTCATGGACGCCTGGCTGGTGGCGTTCAAGATCCCGAATTTCCTGCGCCGCCTGTTCGCCGAGGGCTCGTTCAGCCAGGCCTTCGTGCCGGTCATCAGCGAATACAAGGAAAAGCGCACGCCCGAGGAGGTGCGCCAGCTCGTCGACGAAGTGGCGGGAACGTTCGGCGTGCTGCTGTTCTTCGTCACGGCGATCGGCGTGATCGCGGCGCCGCTCATCATCTTCGCGTTCGCGCCGGCCTGGCACGACGAGCCCGAGCAGTGGCGCGCCGCCGCGTCGATGCTGCGCTGGACCTTTCCCTATCTGTTCTTCATCTCGTTGAGCGCGCTGTTCTCCGGCGTGCTGAACAGCTACAACCGCTTCGCGCTGCCGGCCTACACGCAGGTGATCATGAACATCGTCATGATCGTCGTGACGGTGTGGATCGCGCCGCGCACGACGAACCCGGGCATCGCGCTCGCCATGGGCGTGTTCGTGAGCGGCCTGCTGCAGCTCGGCTTCCAGCTGCCGGCGGTCATCAGGCTCGGCCTGTTCCGCATGCCGCGCTGGAAGCCGGCCGCGGAGGGCGTGCGGCGCATCGGCCGGCTCATGCTGCCCGGCATCTTCGGCTCGTCGGTGGCGCAGGTCAGCCTGCTGCTCGACACGCAGATCGCCAGCCTGATCACCGCCGGCGTGTCCTGGCTGTATTTCGCCGACCGGCTGATGGAATTCCCGCTGGGCGTGTTCAGCATCGCACTCGCGACCGTGATTTTGCCGAGCCTCTCGCGGCATCACGCCTCGGCCTCGATGGAGCATTTCACGGCGACGCTCGACTGGGCGTTGCGCCTGGTGCTGCTGCTGGTG
>DASTHJ010000533.1:0-4913 GCA_035718265.1 Steroidobacteraceae bacterium
GCCTCGGGGTATCGATAGCCCACGGATTCGTCGGCGAAGTAGCGCAGCGGCTGGTGATAGCGGATCGCCCACGCCACCTCTTCGTCGACGTAGGGTGCGACCAGCTGCGCACTCCAATAGCCGTGATCGCAGCGCACCAGGGCGCCGTTGGAGATGTCGTGCAGGAAGCACGCCACGATCACCTTCTCGCTCTGGCCGGATTCCATGGCCAGCTTCGCCGCCAGCGCGTGGTGTCGGCGCGCGATCGGGCCGAAGCGCAGCCGGTAGAAATCCAGCAGCGTCGGCTTCTCCGGCATGCGCGGCAGCGCCGGGTTGTCCCCCATCATGAACACCGCGCCGCGCTGCATCTCCTCGAAGAGCTGCATCTCGATGTCCGGCGCGTCCGTGCCGAGCGTGCCGATGGGCGATGGCAGGATCAGGCGCTTGCGCCCGGCCTGCGGCCATTGCTCGTCGGGATCGCTCACTGCCGTGCCGCGGCGAGACGCAGGCCGAGTGCGATGAACATCGCGCCCGCGAGCCTGCTCAGCCCATTGGCGAACGATGGCCGGCGAACGAACACGCCGCGCAGGTATGACGCGCCGATGGCCAGCGCCAGGCACCAGGCCAGCCCCAGCGTCACGAACGAGAAGCCGAGCACGATGAAGGCGCCCACCTCGTGGCCGCTGCCGGCCGAGATGAACTGCGGCATCAGCGCCAGGAAGAACAGTGCCACCTTGGGATTGAGGAGATTGCTGAGGATGCCCTGGCGGAACGCCGGGCCGTGCGATGCGTTCGCGGCCGTATCGGCACCCGGCAGGCCGCCACTGCGGCTCAGCAGCGCCCGCACGCCGATGTAGACAAGATAGGCCGCGCCGGCGAGCTTCACGGCCATGAAGGCATAGGGTGAAGTGGCCAGCAGCGCCGACAGCCCGAGTGCCGCGAGAATCGTGTGGATGATGCTGCCGGCCGTGATGCCCAGTGCCGCGGCGATACCTGAACCACGCCCGCTGGCGAGACTGCGGCCGAGGATGAAAAAGGTGTCCTGTCCGGGCGTCAGGACCAGGACGACGGCCGTCGCGATGAACAGCCAGTAGTGATGGATTCCGAGCATGGCCGGGATTATGAGGCCTCGAGGCCCGCCGGCCACGCGGGAAACGCCGCCGGTGCGGCGGCGTTTCCCGTCACGACGAACGTTACGAGACGAACGCGGCGGGTACCGGCTCCTCGCCCACCGCCTGGCGCAACACGGCCCAGTGCATGGCCTCGTCACCGAGGATGCTGGCCGCCGCCTTGGCAAGCTCGCGGTCCTTGAACAGCGGAACCGCGCCGAGATAGGCGCTCACCGCACCCTTCTCCAGATTCCCGGCGAATCGCAGCACATCGTTCTGCGTCTTCAGCGTTTCCACGGGGAACGTGTATTTCGCCTTGGCTTCGACCGGGGTGCCGCCCAGCTTGCGCACCGTGCCGGCCAGCACGTCGGCATGTTGTTTGTGGTGACCCTGGAACGTGGTGGCCAGCGCCAGCACCGGCCCCTTGAGCAAACCACTGCCCGCGCCCACGCCATAGGCCGCAATGGCCTCGAGTTCCGCGGCCAGCGCGCTGTTGAGGATGCCGACGTCATTGGCCGGGTTGGCGCTCTTCTCGCCGGCCGCGAGCACCTCCCGCCCGGCGAGCAATGCCACCGCGCTGCCCGACAAGGCCAGGCCGCCGGCACCGAGAAAGCTGCGACGCGCAATATCGAACTGGAACATGGGGTTCTCCTGAAGCACCGATTACGTGCAGGAGAAATGCGGTCACCCGGTTGTTTGTTCCGGCTGTCGGCCGATGCCGACGCGCATCGCCGCCCGGTCATGGCGTCTCCGGACCGGGAACCGGCCAGCCGTGCAATGCAACTCACTTCGCAAGGCCGGCTCACCGGACGGGCGGGCCTTTGTCGAAAAGGGGCCCGAATACATGCTGTCCATCCTGGTCTGCCACTCGTATTTCCTGAACTTCGACCGCAAGCAGCAGGCGCGCGCCAAGCCCTATCCGCCGCTGGCCACGTTGCAGGTGGCCGCGATGCTGCGGCAATCCGGGCACGAGGTGTCGTTGTTCGACGCGATGCTCGCGGACGACTTCTCGCGTTTCGAACGGCAGCTCGAGGTGCTCAAGCCGCAGCTCGTGCTGCTCTACGAGGACAACTACAACTTCCTCAGCAAGATGTGCCTGGGCCGCATGCGGCGTGCCGCGGGCGAGATGCTCGGGCTCGCGCGCGCCCGTGGCGCGCGCACCATCGGCGGCGGCTCCGATGCGTCGGACGCGCCCGCGCACTACCTGGCGGCAGGCGCCGACGCGGTCCTGCATGGCGAGGCGCTGGGCGCGCTCATGGCGCTCATCGATCGCCTGAACGTGGACGGTACGCTCGATGCAGCGTCGCTGGCGCAGGGACTGCCGGATGTCAGCGTGCTGGCCGGCGGCGGCACGCAACGCCACGGCGGCAAATTGGGGTTGCCCGAACCGAACCTCGGCGTGCAGCCGGCCTGGGACCTGGTCGACGTCGAGAAGTACCGGCGCGTGTGGCGGCGTGCGCATGGCTTCTTCAGCCTGAACATGGCCGCCTCGCGCGGCTGCTCGTTCCGCTGCAACTGGTGCGCGAAACCCATCTGGGGCAATCAATACCTGCAGCGGCCGGCGCGCGAAGTCGCGGCCGAGATGATCCATCTGCGCCGTCACTACCGCCCGGATCACATCTGGTTCGCCGACGACATCTTCGGCTTCCGCGTCGACTGGGTGAACGACTTCGCGGCGGCGCTCGCCGCGGGCGGCGGCGGCATCCCCTTCACCATCCAGCTGCGCGCCGACCTCGTCAGCGCGCGCATGGCCGAGGCACTGCACCGCGCCGGCTGCCGCGATGTGTGGATCGGCGCGGAGAGCGGCAGCCAGAAGATCCTCGACGCCATGAACAAGGGCACGCGGGTCGCCGACGTGCACGCCGCGCGCGGTCTGCTGCGCGAGACCGGCATTCGCGTCGGGTTGTTCCTGCAGCTCGGCTATCTCGGCGAGGAGCTCGAGGACATCCTCGCGACGCGCCGCCTGGTCGAGGAAACGCGCCCCGACGACGTCGGCGTCAGCGTGTCCTATCCATTGCCCGGCACGAAATTCTACGAGGCCGTGAAATCACAGCTCGGCGCCAAGACGCACTGGAACGAGAGCAATGACCTCGAAATGATGTTCCATGGCACGTACCGGTCGGACTTCTACCGCGCGGTGCGCAACCTGCTGCACGACGAAGTGACGCGGCCGCATGCCGCGGACGTCGCGCAGCGCTGGTCCACGCTCATCGAAAACGAATCCGCGTACCGGCTGCGATCCGGCGAGGACGGGCTGCTGGACGCACGGCTTGCCGAGGCCGTTTCGTGAGCGCATTGCCTCGTCCACAGCCGATCGACGCAGGCGACGCCGGCGACGCGCACGTCAGCCGCCTGCAGGCGACGCAGGCAGCCTTCGACAGCGTGGCCGCGGACTACGATGGCCCGCGTGGCAACAATGCGCTGATCCAGCGCATGCGCACGACGATGTGGCGCGTGCTGGAGCGGCGTTTCGCCCGTGATGCCCGGCTTCTCGACCTTGGCTGCGGTACCGGCCTCGACGCCCTGCACCTGGCGCGCACCGGCCGCCAGGTGCTGGCCACGGACTGGTCGCCGCTCATGGTGGAGCGCACCCGGCAAAGGGCCGACGCCGCCGGCATCGCGGAACGCCTCGAAGCGCGCGTGCTCGGTGCGCACCAGCTCGAGCAGCTCCAGGGCCGCTTCGACGGTGCATATTCGGATTTCGGCCCGCTGAATTGCGTGCCGGACCTCGCGGCGCTCGCCGCGCAATGCCATCGTCTGCTGCGACCTGGCGGCCAGCTCGTGTTCTCGGTGATCGGCCGCTACTGTCCATGGGAATACCTGTACTACCGCTGGCGGCGACCGGAGCGCGCGCGCATCCGGTTCGCCAGTGGTCCCGTTGCCGTGGGCATGAACCGGCACACGATCTGGACCAGCTACTACCGGCCGCGGGAGTTCTACGCGGCATTCGCGCGCTGTTTCGACCTGCTGGAATACCGCGCGCTGTCGCTGTTCCTGCCGCCGCCGTACCTGGCGCACTGGTACCAGAAGCATCCGCGCCTGCTCGAGTGGTTAGGCCGCCTGGACGATGCCACGGGCGCATGGCCGGGCCTGCGCAACGCGGGCGACCATTTCCTCATCGTCATGCGGCGCCGCCAGTGAGCGCAACGGGCATGGGCGGGCGCACCGGACTTCCTCCCTTCGACGCAGTGGCGCGCGCGCTGCGCGTCACCACCGAACGGCTGGCGCGCGAGCTCGCACGGCCCCGGGACGATGCCCCCGACTGGAGCGCGTTCGAATGGGACGTCGCGCGCGCCGTGGCCGTGATGCAGGGCATCTCGGTGGCGCTCGCGCGCACATTGCGCTGGCAGGGGCCGGCGGCCTGGCAGGATTTCCTCGCACGACAGCGCGCACAGAGCCCGCGCCGCCACGAGAAGATCGGCGAGCTGCTCGAGCGCATCGACCAGGCGGCGCGGCGACGCTCGATTCCGCTCATCGCGCTCAAGGGATCCGCCCTGCGCATGCTCGGCGTGATGCGGGATTTCTCCGGGCGCCCCATGGCCGACGTCGACCTGCTGATCCGGCCGGCCGACAGCGCCGCCATTGCCGGCGTGCTCGACGAGATCGGCTATGACTTGATCCTTCACAAGGCGCGCCACGACGTGTTCCAGCCACGCGATGCGACAGCCTGCCGCGAATTCGGCGAGAGCGCGCTCAATGCGATTCCGATCGAAGTTCACACGCGGATTTCCGAGATGTTGCCCGTCTCGCACGTCGACATCACCGCGCGGGTCTGGCCCGCCAGGGTGCGCGCCGGCATCAATGCGTATTCCAGCCGTGCCGCGC
>DASTHJ010000534.1:0-2705 GCA_035718265.1 Steroidobacteraceae bacterium
GGGAATCGTGCAGCAGTTAGACCTGCTGGTCTCCGGTCACATCGCCGAGGGTCGGCTCGTGGAACTGCTGCGCGAGTATTCCTGCGAAGGTCCGCCGCTCGCCGTGGTGTACGGGCGCGCCACCCAGCACCTGGCCAAGGTGCGCGTGTTCGCGGAGTTCGCCGCCGACCTGATGCGCAATTACGAAGCGCGCATGCGCCGCCGCGCGGCCGGACCAGCGTCCGCCTGACAACCAGGTGAGGTCCCTCATGCGCAGGTTCCGCTGCGCAGCTGGATGCCGCAATCCACGAACTGGAACTCGTCGATGTGCGCGGGCCGGTGCACGCGGAAGCCCTGGGCGTAGTCGACGCCGAGCTGGGCGACCGCGCGCAGCTTGGCCGTGGTGTCCACCTGGCTCGCCACGGTGCGCATGCCGAGCGTGTCGGCCATGTGCACGAAGCCGTTGATCAGCGCGCGCGACAGGATGTCGTCGCTGGCGCCGTGCACCAGCGAGCCGTCGATCTTGAGGATGTCGGCGTTCACCTCGCGCAGGAATTCGAAGCGCCCGCTGCCGGTGCCGGCGTTGTCGACGGACACCTCGCAGCCGCGCTCGATCAGCGCGCGCGCCAGCGCGGCGAACTCCTGCGGCGCGATGCCGGCGTCCAGCTCGGACACCTCGAAGCGCAACGAGGTCAGCGGCAGCCCGGACTTGTCCAGGCAGTTCTCCAGGTAGTGGCGGAAGTCCGGGCGCACGACGGACTTGCCCGAGAGGTTCACGGAGAACACCGCGTTGGCGTCCGCCCAGCGCTCCTCGTTGCGCTGCATCCACACCAGCAGCGCGCGGATCACCCAGCGGTCGATGGCCGGCATGCGGCCGTGGCGCTCGGCGGTCTCGAGGAATTCGTGCGAGGCCAGTACGCCGAACTCCTGCGTGGGCAGGCGGATCAGCACCTCGACGATCAGCGGCTCGCGGTTGTCGTCGTCGCGCAGCGAGACGATGGGCTGCAGGTGCAGCGCGAACTCGTCGTCGCGCAGCGCCGCGTCGATCAGCTCGAGCAGGCGTTCGTCGCGCTCGAGCGTCGCCAGGTCCTGCACCAGCGAATCCTGCGGGCCGAGGCTCTCGAGCTTCAGCGCCGCGATGATGGTCTCGCTGGTGGCTTCGGAGACGTCGGCGGATTCGCCCGAATCGACTTCGAACCGGTGCGCGGCCTTGGCGAGCACCGGCAGGGCCGGCGTGAGCGCTTCGAGGCGCTCCGCGCGATCCGATTCCTGCATTGTGAGGCCGGAGAACACGACCAGCGCCACGCCGCAGAAATGCCCGCCTTCGAACAGCGCGAGCGCACAACGTGCGCGGGCCGTATCCGCGCTCTCCCACCACAGGCCGCTGGATGGCCCGCGCACGTCGTGCGGTTCTTCGATGACTTCCGCGATCAGCGCGTGATCTTCCGGCAGCAGGAAATCGCCGCTCGACCAGAGCGCGTGCCCGCGCGCGTCGTGGATCGACAGCGAAAGGATTTCGGGAGCGCGGCGCATGAGCCCGCGCGCCAGCGGCGCGAGCACCGCATCGGGTGTTTCATGTGGCGGAAGATGTGTCATACGTGCCGGAAGGTTACGGGGCGACGCGGCGCGCACCGCAGTCGCTCCCCGGCGACGTATGCATCGGGAGACGACGCGCCCGCATTTCCGCTTATTGTGAAAGCGTGGCGGACATATTCACGGACGCCCCCGCGTCGCGGGCGCTTTCCATCGTCGGCGTCAGCCGTAAAGAGGCTTCTTCAGTTTCCAGCGCATGTGCGACCACGGCCAGTCGGCCGGTGCCGCGCGGATCTGCTCCTCGACCATGCGTGCGTAGCGCGCCGTGAATTCACCGGCCGGCAGCTGCTCGCCCGCGGCCGCGAGCGGCACGAATTCGGCCGCATAGCGCCCGCGCGCCACGCGCCGCAGCTTCACGAAGAAGGCCGCGTAGCGCGTGGTGCGCGCGATCTCCTCGGCGCCCAGGAAGAACGCCGTATCGCGGTTCAGGAATTTCAGCCACTGCTTGCGCTCGCTCGACACCGGCTCCTGGTCGGCGACCATCGCGATGACGCGCGGCGCGTTGCGCTGCTGGATGATGTCGCCCAGCAACTGCTGCGCCGGGACCAGGCGCGCGCCGAAGCGGCTGCGCAGCTTGAGCATCTCGCGCTCGGCCCAGTTGTCGACCAGCGGCTTGTAGGCGGCGTCGACCGGCACACCAAGCTGCGTCGAGAACGCCAGCAGCATCCACTCCCAGTTGCACTGGTGCGCGGCCACGATCAGCACCGGCTTGCCGCGCGCCACTTCATCGCGCACCAGCTGCGCGTTGCCCAGCACGACGCGCCGCCCGATTTCCGCGCGCGACATGCGCGCCGAATGCAGGATCTCGACCAGCATGTCGGCGAAGCCGCGGTAGTAATCGCGGATCACGCCTTCGCGCGTGGCGTCGTCCCACTCCGGGAACGAGGCCTCGAGGTTCGCGACCACCACGTGGCGCCGGTAGGGAATCACGCGCCAGGACATCCAGGCCATGAGTCGCGCGAGCGGATACCAGAAGGCCAGCGGGATCCGCGACAGCGCGCGGATCCACAGCGAAGGCTTCGAGGCAGGGCTGGTGCCGGGGAGAGGATTCGAACCTCCGACCCGCGCATTACGAATGCGCTGCTCTACCAACTGAGCTACCCCGGCTTAGAGGGCGCGCATTCTAAAGGCGC
>DASTHJ010000535.1:0-4347 GCA_035718265.1 Steroidobacteraceae bacterium
ACTCGGCGGATCCGGCGCAATGCGCGCAATACCGTAAGGAATTCGGCGAGGTGAAGCTCGCGGCCGGCGAGGACGAGATCCTGAACGACAAGTCCGTGCAGCTGGTGCTCGGCGCGCCCATTCCGGACCTGCGCGCGCCGCTCGGCATCCGCGTCATGCAGGCCGGCAAGGATTACCTGGCCGACAAGCCCGGCATCACTTCGCTCGAGCAGCTCGCGGACGTACGCAAGGCCATCAAGGAGACGAAGCGCAAGTTCGCCATCATGTACTCCGAGCGCCTCGAAGTGCGCTCCGCGGTGCACGCCGGCGAGCTGGTCAAACAAGGCGCCATCGGCAAGGTGGTGCAGACCGTGAACCTGGCGCCACACCGCATGAACATCCCGAGCCGGCCGGCGTGGTTCTTCGACAAGGCGCGCTACGGCGGCATCCTCTGCGACATCGGCTCGCACCAGGCGGACCAGTTCGTCTACTACACCGGCAGCCGCAAGGCGCACGTGGTGGCCGCGCAGACCGGCAACTTCAACTACCCGCAGTATCCAAAGTTCGAGGATTTCGGCGACATGATCATGACCGGTGACGGCGGCACGGGTTACGTGCGCGTCGACTGGTTCACGCCCGACGGGCTCGACACCTGGGGCGACGGACGGCTGTTCATCCTCGGCACCGAGGGCTACATCGAGCTGCGCAAGTACACCAACGTCGCGGTCGCCAAGGGCGGCAATCACCTGTTCATCGTCGACAAGAAGTCGGCGCGTTACATCGACTGCAACAAGGTGCCGCTGCCGTTCGGACCGGAGTTCGTCCGCGACGTGGTGGAGCGCACGGACATCGCGCAGGATCCCGAACAAGCCTTGCTGGCCACGGAACTGGTGCTCGAGGCACAGAAAAACGCGACGCGCCCGATCGGCGCCTGATCACCGGAACGAGAAGGGGGAAATCATGAAGGCACTTCGCGCGGCGCTGCTCGCGTTCCTGCTCTGTGCGCCGTCGTTCGCCGACGAGTCCGCCGGCCCGCTGTACGTGCCGTACAAGCGCTCCGGCATCTACGCGCTGGGCGAAACCGCGGGCTGGCACGTGACACTACCGTGGGGCTCGCACGCCGCGACCTACGTGATCCGCGAGAACAACCTGAAGGAAATCGGCCACGGCCGGATCCGCCCCGGCGAGCCCGCGAACATCGAAGCACGGCTCGACCAGCCCGGCATGGTGTACGTGGAAGTGACCGAAGAGGCGCCGGGGGCGAAGCCCAAGGCACTGGGTGCCGCCGTCGCGCCCTGGGAGATCCAGCCGTCGATTCCCGCGCCCGCGGATTTCGGCGCCTTCTGGAAGGCGAAGATCGCGGCGCTGCGCAAGGTGCCGATGAATGCCTCGCTCACGCAAAAACCCAGCGAGAAGGACGGCGTGGATTTCGCCATCCTGAAGATGGATCACCTGGAAGGCCGGCACGTCTGGGGCCAGGTCGCGAAGCCGCACGACCCCACCGGCAGGAAAAAGTATCCGGGCCTGGTGATCCTGCAGTGGGCGAGCCCGCCCTATCCGCTGCAGAAGCCCTGGGTCACGGACCGCGCCGCCGAAGGCTGGCTGGCCGTGAACATCGAGCCGCACGACGTGATGCCCGACCAGCCCAAGGCGTACTACGACGCGCTGCCGGCGGAGCTCAAGGCCTACAACACCATCGAGACCCGCAACCGCGACAAGAACTATTTCCTCTACATGTACCTCGCGGACATCCGCGCGGTGGACTATCTCGCCAGCCGTCCCGATTGGGATGGCAGGACGCTGGTGGTCATGGGCACCAGCATGGGCGGCCAGCAGAGCCTGTGCACGGCCGGCCTGCATCCCAAGGTCACCGCCATGTTGATCAATGTGCCGGCGGGCGCGGATGCCAATGGCACCGCGCACGGGCGCAAGACCGGTTACCCGAACTGGGACGTGAACGATCCGAAGGTACTCGAGACCGCGCAGTACTTCGACACGGTCAATTGCGCCGCGCGCATCAAGGTGCCCTCGCTCGTCGCCATGGGGTTCATCGACACGACGACACCTCCCGTCGGCATCTGGGCGGCGTTCAACCAGATCCAGGGCCCGAAGCAGGCCGCGCCCATGATCGACTCGCCTCACAACCATCTGGCGACGCCCGAGCAATCCATGCCCTGGACGCGCAGCTCGACGCGCTGGCTGGACGCTTTGGTCCACGGACGACCGCCGATCGAACCCGCGGATCAGCCGCTGCCGCGCACCGACGCCAATTCGAAGCTGGCGCACGAGCAGCTGCTCGCCAAGCGCAAGGCCGGCCGCATCGACGTGTACTTCGAGGGCGACTCGATCACGCGCCGCTGGGGCGCGAGCGACGAGCAGTACCAGGACCTGCTCGCCAACTGGAATGCGAATTTCAAGGGCTGGAACGCGGCGAACTTCGCCTGGGGCGGCGACAAGACGCAGAACATGCTCTGGCGGTTGCGCAACGGCGAGCTCGACGGGCTCGATCCGAGGGTCGTCGTGCTGATGGCCGGCACCAACAACGTCGGCAATGCCTCGCCGCTCGGCGATGCCCAACAGCGCGCGGACGAGGTGGCGCGCGGCGTCGCCGCCGTGGTGCGCGAGCTGCGCAAGCGCGCACCGCGTGCCACGCTGATCGTCACTGGCATCACGCAGCGCGACGACAACCCGGACGTCATGCCCATCATCGATGCGGCCAACCAGCAGATCGCCCGGCTGGCCGACGGCAAGGCGGTTCGTTACATAAACATCAACGAGCAGCTCGCCTTCGCCGACGGACGACTGCGCGCGGGCATGTCGCCGGATGGACTGCACCTGACCACGAAGTCGTACCAGGTGTGGGCCGACGCGCTCAAGCCCATCCTGACGGAAGTCCTCGGCCCGCCTGCCGCCGAGGACCACGCGCCGCCGCCCACCGGCGACCCCAGCGCGCTGCGCCGTCAGCAAGCTCCGTGACGCGTGTCCGTCAATCGCGAAGCCGCCCAAAAACCGGTCGACCGCCCGGGGTGAACGTAGCAAGATAAGCGCGAGGGAGAAGAAGAACGGAGGTCCCGGGTGTCATCACCCGCGTTCGCCACTGCGCATCGAGACGCAGCGCTCGCCATCCGGCGGGCGTCGGTGGCGCTTTGGACCGCGCTGCGTACCACTCACCGCGACATCAGCCGGACGATGGGAATCTCCATCGCGCTGCACGTGGCCGTGTTGCTGGCGTTCGGCAGCGCGATGTACAGCGACGGCGACGACGACCGCGACCTGCCGGAGCTGTCCGTGCAACTCGTGACCCGCGCCGGCCCGAGCAGCGAGGAATTCAGCGAGGCCGCGCTGCCCCTGCCCGCGCCGGAGCCGCAGCAGGAGGTCATCGACGATCCCGGCACGTCGCCGCAGACGCTCGATGCGCCGATGACGGCCCATGCCGAGCCGGTGCTCGCTTCGCCCACGGAAGCCGACCTCGTGCCGGTGGCGCCCGTCGATGAAGTGCTGCCCGTCGATGAACCATTGTCCGCTCCGGAAGAGCCGCCCGTGGCGGGCGCGGTGCTGACGACCACGGGCCAGTCGACGGCCACGGTGGCTTCGATCGAGGCACCCTCGCCAAGTACTGCGCCCGTCGAAAAGGTCCCCGAGCAAGAGCAGAAGATGCTCACCAAGAGCGTGCAGCGGCTCGCGCAGAAGCTGCTGGATGCCGACATGACCCAGACCGAGCTCACCTGGCAGCAGGATGGACGGCAGTACTCGGCGCGCCTGATACGCCACCCGGCGCCCGACAGTACCGGCCTCGAGCAGGTCATCGCGGAAGTGGTGACCGAGCAGGACGGCAAGCGCATGAAGACGCACATGACGCTCAAGCGCCTGGCGTTCTCGCACTTCACGCAGCTCGTGAACCGCTGGGATCCGAACATCGTGCTGCACGACGACGTCATCGACGGCCGCTTCCACAGCAACACGGAAATCGGCGTGACGTTCGCCGGCGGCGTCGAGCCGCGTTTCTTCGGCAAGGTCACCACGGCCGCCGACAGCATGACCTACGTGGATCTGCCGCGGCGGCGGAACAAGGAAGTCTTCCAGGGCGGCACCGAAACGCGCACCCAGCGCGTCACGCTGCCGCGCGACATGCCGGACGTCGTGAGCGGCGGCGACGAGGCCGACCGCCAGACCTTCGCGGTCGACACGCGCATCATCTTCAATGCGGACGGCAGTTACGTGTGGCGACTCGCCAATGGCGAGGGACCGCTGGTGCGGGTCGAGCCGTCGCAGAAGCCGCGTTACCTGATCGGCGACAAGGGCGCGAAGCTGTACGTGCGCGGCACGGTGGCGGGCATCTTCACGGTCTATTCGCCGAGCGACATCGAA
>DASTHJ010000536.1:0-2338 GCA_035718265.1 Steroidobacteraceae bacterium
TCCTGGTCGCCCTGGTCGCTGTCGTTGTCGCCGGTGAACAGGTTGCCGTGCTCGTCGAACACCAGCTCCTGCGGATTGCGCAGCCCGCGGTGTACCACCTCGAGTTCGCTGCCGTCCGGGTTGGCGCGGAACACGGCGCCCTCGTCGGGGAACGAGACCGTGCCGCCTTCCTTGGTCTTGACGTTCATGCCGCGATCGCCGATCGAGAAATAGATCTTGCCGTCGTGGCCGAGCGCCAGGCCGTGGAAGTCGTGGCCGGTGAAATTGAAGCGCACGCCGAAGCCGCGCAGCAGTTCGGTCCGCTTCACGTGGCCCGGATCGCCCTCGAGCAGCCACAGGCTCGGGATGTTCGTGAACCACACCTTGCCGTGCCGCGCCAGCACGCCGGAGGCGATGCCGTCGAGCTCGGTGTTGAAGCCGTCGGCGTAGATCGTGCTCTTGTCGGCGACGCCGTCGTGATCGGTGTCTTCCACCAGCCGCACGACTTCACCCTCGATCGCGAACTGTTTGGCCTGCTCCTCGCCGAACACCTCGTGGATGATCTTCGAACGGTCCTCGATGCTGCGCGAGGCGAGGTCCTTCTCCAGCATGCCCATGTAGTCGCGGATGTCGAGCACGCTGGTGCGATAGCGGTACGTCTCCGAGACGAACAACCGTCCCTTCTCGTCGAAGTCGAAGGCCACCGGGTTGGCGAGCATCGGCTCGGCCGCCCACAGCGAGGCCTTCAGGCCCGGCGGCAGCGAGAAGCGCTTGAGCGCGAGCACGGCATCGTCCGAGGCCGGATCGACCACCGGCGTCGGCTGGCGATCGAAGGGCTGGAGCTCGAGGGTCTGGGAGGAAACCGTGGCGATGCCGGCAACGAAGAAGAGGGCGAGGCGGGACAGCAGAACGAGAGGTTTCATGATTCCCTGTGTGTTCTTTCAAAGGCCAAAATGAGGAAAAACTCAGAGCGCGCAACTATAGCGGATGTAGCCAAGACGCCCGCCGGAGTAATCTCCGTACGTGGCGCGGCTTGGATCACACAAATCGAAGGTAGTTCTCGCGATCGTGATCGTCGGCGCGCTGCTCGCCTGGTACACGCACCGGCAATCCGCCGACTCGCCGGTCGCGCCGCCCGCTGTCCCGCAAGACAGCCACGACAAAGACGCGAGCCGGGCCGCCGGGCCGACGGACCCGGAACGCGCCGAATTCGATTTCTACCTCATGGCCATGACGCTGCAGGCTGCGTTCTGCCGCGAGAATCCGCGCGAGGCGCAATGCCGGATGCGCGGCTCACGACCGCTCGTGATCCATGGCCTGTGGCCCGAGAACCGGGAGCCACGCACCTATCCGCACGATTGTCCCGCGCCCGATCTCGCGCTGGATCCGACGCTGGAGCAGCAGCTCGGCGAGCTGATGCCCGGCATGTCCGACGGGCTGCACGTGCACGAATGGCGCGAGCACGGCGGCTGCAGCGGTCTCGACGACGACGTGTATTTCGCGAGAATGCTCGACCTGGCGCGCGACCTCGACGCGGCGCTGGCCGCCCGGCTAACTACCCTGGCCGGACGGGACACCACGCCCGACGAGCTGCGCGGCTATGCCGAGCTGTTCCGGCCCGGCATCGGCGCCACGTTCACCCTGCATTGCCGCAACCTGCGCGAGTTCGGCCAGGGCGCCGTGCTGACCGAAATCCGCCAATGCGTGGACGACGACGGTCCCGGCGGCGCGCCCGGCACGCTGCTCGATTGCGCCACCGTGAATCGCCGTGACCAGGGTTGCGGCGGCTCCTTCCTGGTCGCGGGCTCCAGCCGATGAACAGCCAGATCGTGCAACTGCTGATCGCCACGGTGGCGACCGCCGCCGGCATGCTCGTCGGCCTGCTCTCGATGCGCGCCGGCGCGCGTGCCTACTGGCGCTGGCCGGTGTACTCGGTGATGGTCATGGTGCTCGGCGTGATCACGTGGAACCTGCTGCGCAAGCACGTGTTCCCTGCGGAGTGGGTCGTGACGCAATCGCGGGCGATGTATTTCGGGGCGCTGGCGATGTATGTCGTGTTCGGGTTCGCCATGGGATTGCTGCTGGGGCGATTGACGCGACGGAGTAGGTCATCGCAGGAGCTGGATATCAACGAGCAACCGACCACACAACGGGATCGGGTATCGAGGGATTAGGAGAAAGCATGATCTGAGGCGGTCCGGGCGGCGCGGTCAAAAAAAATTGCCGGGAGATGAGAGAACCCGCATTGACGCGACAGTAGTAGGAAGGAAAGCGTCGGCATCGCACCGACGCGCCGGGACAGGGAGGACCTCGCATGTTGTCACGCAACAGTCGTGCACTCGCGTTCGCTGCGCTTGTG
>DASTHJ010000537.1:0-2807 GCA_035718265.1 Steroidobacteraceae bacterium
TCACGCCGTGTCCGATTCGGCCGATCAGCCGGTGGATCTCTCGGCGGTGGGGCGCTACGAAGACGTCATTCGCAGGCTCGCGATGCGCATCGCCGATCGCGACCAGGCGCCGCGCTGGCTCGAGAGCAGCGTGTTCTCGCACATCACGCCGGCGGGCACCGGCAAGGCCTCGGCGCCCTGAACCACCTGCGCCGGCGAAAACCAGGCACGGCATCCGCAACTCGGGCGACAAGCCGCTGAAGTTCTTCGTGTTCAAGTTCCGCGCGCGCGGTGTCCCCGAGGCGCCGCAGCCGGTCGCGCCCCGAAGCGCGAATCCATGACCCGGAAAAAGAGACCGCCCTCGCGGGCGGTCTCGATTTGCATCGGCCCTCAGCCGGTCAGAACTTGAACGTCGCACCCAGCGTGTAGGTGGTGCCGATCTCGGTCTGGAACAGCGTGTCCTCGCGATCGTTGTCGATGTACAGCGTGTTGCGTTCACCGGTGACGTTCTGAGCCTCGAGGATGATGGTCAGGTAGTCATTGACGAACCACGACGCGGAAGCGTCGACGAACGTGCTGGCCAGGTCACCGCGCACGTCGCTGCCCGGCGAGGCCGGCAGTGCGCGGAAGAACCGGTCGCGATACGAGGCCGTGGCACGCGCGCTGAAGCGGTCGTTCTCGAAGAACAGCGTGCCGCTCGCCGAATGCGGCGACAGTCCCACCAGGTCCGCCGTCGTGGTCGACGTCGGCACGCCGTTGGCGCTGGCGAGGATGTATTCGATCTCCGCCTGCGCACGCGTGTAGTTGGCCAGCACGCCGAAGTGGCTCCAGACGCCCGGCAGGAAGTTGAACTGCACCTGCGCGTTCACCTCGTAGCCCTTCAGCGGACCGCCCGGCGTGTTCTCCAGCCGCCCGACCGTGAAGATGTCGGTGGGCGAGGAGGGTGTGCCATCGAGCAGCGAGTCCGGCAGGCCGAGCTCGCGGTACGGCACCTGGCTGGTGATGCGCTGGATGAAGCTCTCGATGTCCTTGTAGAAGTAGGCCACCGACAGCAGCGAGCCCTCGGAGAAGTACCACTCGAGCGCCAGGTCCGCGGTCTTGGCGCGGATTGGCTTCAGGAACGGGTTGTTCACGTTGCCGGTGCGCGTGGTCGCCGTGACGCCGGCGGTGGGCGTCAGGTTGCCGAGCTCGGCGCGCGACATCACCTTCGAGCCCGAGAGGCGCGCGAGCAGGTTGTCGGTGAGCTCGAACACCACGTTGAACGAGGGCAGCGTGTCAGAGTAATCGGAGGTCACCTCGGTGGACTGGCCGAAGGCCGTGTAGATGGAAGTGCTCGGCGCCGACACCGGGACGTTGCCGGCCGCGAACTGGTCGGTCTTCACGTAGCGCACGCCGAAGTCGGCGCGGATCGGCACCCGCCATTCGTCACCGGAATCGAACGCGAACATCGCGTAGCCGGCCTTCACGTCCTCGAACAGCTTGCTCCGGCCGGCGCCGCACTCGGCACCGCAGGTGCCGATGCTGTCGATGTCGAACACGTCGTGCCACTTGTGCAGGTCGATCGCCGCCCAGCTCGCGGGCGCGCCGGAGCCGAACAGGTCGTCGAGATCCTCGATCTGCCGCGTGATGTCGCCGATCGTCACGCCCGTGGGCAGCGCCTGCGTGACCGTGGCGTTGCGCAGCGGATTGGAATTGTGGCTGCTGAAATGGCTCTCGCGATATTGCGCGCCGAGCTTCAGCTTCCACGAATCGGTCATCTGCCAGGTGCCGTTCAGTTCGAAGTTGTTGTTGGCCGTGATGTTCTGCGCGGGCTTGCCCTGCTGCGAGAAGCCGCCGAGCACCGTCTGGTTGCCGTCCGGCGTCGGCGCGTACTGGAAGTTGTCCGGATCGGAGACGTCGAACCCGAAGCTGATCATCGGCGTCTTGCGACCGCCACGGAAATCCACCGTGAAATTGTCGGTATCGATCGCATCCATGAAGGTCTGGAAGCGCAGCGGGCCGTCCCAGACGTTGATGGACCGTCCCACGTAGAAGTTGACGCTGAAGTCCTCGTTGAAGTGATGGTCGACATTGAGGCTCAGCTGCTTGAACGTCGAGACGAACTGGTCGACCAGGCCCTCGGAGCGCACGTCCATGCCGTCGAACACGCCGTAGACCAGCGATCCCTGGTCGTCGAATTCGGCCGCGCGGATCGAGGTCATGGGCTGGCCGTTGTTGCTGATGTTGCGGCCCAGCGAGAGGCCGAGGATGTAGTTGTCGCGCCGCTCCTGCTGGTAGCGCGAGTACAGCCCGTCCACCGACACCGTCGTGTTCTCGTTCGGCCGCCATTGCAGCGACAGGCTGCCGCCGGCGCGCTCGGTGTCCTGCTCGGAGTTCACGTAGCGCGGCAGGCGCGGCGTGAACGCACCGCCGCCGGGCACGGGATTGCCGGCCGCGTCGCGGATCTCGGGATTCGTGCGGTTGTAGACGGCCAGGAACGCATCCAGGTCGCTGGTGCGCGGATTGTTCGTGCTGCACATCGTGTCGGTCGCACCGCGCGTGCCGGGCGTCGGGCTCGGCGGCGTCAGCGTCCAGCCGATCGGCGTGCAGAACGGCAGGTTGATCGGCGCCGCGGCGGTGCCGACGTTGTTGCCGTTGGTACCCATGTGCAGGATGTCGACCGCGGAATAACCCACTTCGCGCAGGTGGCGCTCCTGGTAGGAGAAGGTGCCGAGCACGCCGAACGTGTCGTCGAAGAACTTCTTCGAAGCGAGCAGCGAGATGCGCGGATCGACGTCCTTCGAGACTTCGTTGTAGATGCCGCGGCCGGTGATCGAGAACAGCTGGTC
>DASTHJ010000538.1:0-4655 GCA_035718265.1 Steroidobacteraceae bacterium
GGCAGCCTGGAGAACTTCAGCAGCTTCTGCGCCGCGCGGGCGCGCACTTCCATCGGCACAGCGTTGGTCTGGAAGTTCATGCGCGCGGCCTGGTCGGCCAGCGCCTTCGTCCAGCCCGCGTGGCCATATCCCAGCGAGGCCACGGCGTGGCCGCCGTACAGATCCAGCACCTTGCGCCCGTCGCGCGTGTGCAGCCAGACGCCCTCGGCGCCCACCACCTCGATCGGGTATTGCGCATAGACGGGGGCCAGGCCGTCGGCCGGCGGAGCGGGAGCTTTCAGTTCTGCGTTCATGGTCACTGCTTCACGTCCAACCGGCGGCGGGCGCGAGCAGGCCCGCGGTTTCCGGCAGATCGAACAACCGGTTCATCCACTGCACGGCGCCGCCGGCCGCGCCCTTGTTGAGGTTGTCGACCACGCTCATCACGGCGATGGTCTTGCCGTTGGCGGTGGCCGAAAGGTGCGCATAGTTGCTGGCGACGATGTCCTTGACGCGCGGTGCGCTGTCGAGCACGCGCACGAACGGCGCACCCGCGTAGTACTCGCGCAGCAGGTTCACGGCGGCCGCCGCATCGCGCGGACTCTTGAGCCTCGCCTGCACGGTGGCGTGGATGCCGCGCGCGAACGGGCCGGAGTGCGGCACGAACGAGAATTCTGCCTCCACGCCGCTCGTTGCCTTGGCCAGTGCGGTGATCTCCGGCGTGTGCCGATGGCCGAGCGCGCCGTACGAATACAGGTCGCTGTGGCGCACGGGATGATGCGTGCCTTCCACCGGCTTGCGTCCCGAGCCGGTGCTGCCGGTGACGCCGCTGACGAACAGCGTCGGCTCGACCCAGCCCGACGACAGCAGCGGCACGCTGGCCAGCAGGATGGCCGTCGAGAAGCAGCCGGGATGGCCGACGTGCGGCGTGCTCACCTTCTTCAGATGCTCGGGCACGGCGCAGGTGAACTGCGCGAGGCGCGCCGGCGCACCGTGCGCATGCTTGTAAACGGCCTCGTAGGCCGCCGCGGTGGCGAAGCGGAAGTCGGCCGAGATGTCCACGAACCGTGGCCGCGTGCCGGCCGCTTCCGCCGCCTTCAGCAGCGAGTCGATCAGCGCGGCGGCTGCGCCGTGCGGGGCGGCGCAGAACACCGCGCTGGTCGGCTCGCTCGCGATCAATGCCGCGATGTCCGCCTGCGACTTGAATGCCGTGCCGCCGAGCACGGCGGCGAGATGCGGGAACGACTTGCCGGCCAGCTCGCCGGGCGCGCTGTCCGACATCACGCCGGCGAGCGCGAAGTTGGGGTGCCCGGCGAGCAGCCGCAGCAGCTCGCCGGACACGTAGCCCGTGCCGCCAAGCACGATGGCGGGAATCTGTTTGCTCATGATGTTTCCGTTACTCGTTCGCGGCGCGATCCATGGCGCGGGCCTGCGTCAGGCCCACCGACTGGATGATGGAATCACCGAGCGCCGCGCCGGCGGCCAGCGCATTGAACGCGGGCACCTTGAGCTGCTCCTGGATGATCTGCACGCCGACCGCGTTGTCGGTCGATGGACCGGTGACCGCGATGGGTTCGATGCCGTATTTCCTGCGCAGGATCTCGACGCCGCCGTAGGCCGCGACCGGATCGTTGGCCGAGAGCACCACGCCCGTCATGGCCTTGCGCAGGTCTTCCTGTTCGAGGATGGCGTCGACGCCGTAGGTGCCCATCAAGCCATCGCCGAGCTCGAACACGATGACGTCGGGTTTCTTCTCCGACAGCTCCGTGAGCATGGTGCGGGTGATGGCGGGGCCGACCTTGCGCGTGGTGGTGACCACGCCGAAGTCGGTGAAGATGAGCGTGTTGCGCGCACCGGCATCCTCGAACGTGAGGATGTCGCGGCGCAGCGAGACGCCGGTTGCCTTGAAGGCATCGACCGTGAGTCCGCGATGCCGCATGCGCGAAATGATGGCGGCCGCGGCGGCCGTCTTGCCCGCTTCCATGCAGGTACCGGCGAGCGCGACCACGGGCACGCCGTGCGTGTCGAGCGCGGCGGCCGGATCGAACTTGCGATAGCCGACGCGCGCCGACACGCCGATGCGCTCGCCGAGGTACGGGAAATCCAGCACGCCGCCGATCACGCGGCAGTCGAATGGCTTGCCCTTGTCGGGATTCACCGAGTCGCATACGCCGAGCACGCCGCCGATGTTGAGCATCTGCAGGATGTCTCCGGGCTTGACGCTCTCGGGCACGTGGCCGGAGTAGCCGAACAGCGCCTTGCGATGCCCGAGCGCGCCCGCGACGATGTCACCCCGGCCCAGCTTGGCCATGCGGCCGCTGGTGAGCTCCAGCGTGTTGTAGGTGGCCTTGTTGGTCAGCACCTCGACCACCACGACCACGCCTTCCTCGGCGGGGATGTTGTCCGTGGCGACGCGCACCTCGTTGCCCAGGCCACAGGCCTGCGTGACCGACGCGACCTTGTCGACGACTACCGTACGCATCTTCAGTGTCCTCCCGCCCGCGCGTGGAACATGCCGGTGAGCGAAACGATCTTGGAAAATCCCAGCGCGTCCTGCGGCGACCACTCGCCGGCGGCCTCGCCGTACACGCCGCGCGACGCGGCCATCAGGGAGTGCGGCGACTCGACGCCCTCGACGAACAGGCTGCCGGGCCGCAACAGCACGTGGACCTGGCCGGTGACGCGCTGCTGCGAGGAGACGAACAACGCCTCGATGTCGCGGCACACCGGGTCCAGCAACTGGCCTTCGTGGACCCAGTCGCCATACGGACCGGCGAGCGACTCCTTGATGCGCTGCTGGCGCGGCGTGAGCACCAGCTTCTCGAGCTCGCGATGCGCAACCAGCAGCGTCTCCGCGGCCGGCGCCTCGAACGCGACGCGTCCCTTGGTGCCGATGATGGTGTCGCCCAGGTGGATGCCGCGGCCGATGCCATAGGGCGCGCCCAGCGACTCGAGCTTCTCGACCACCTCGACGGCCGACATCGCCTGGCCGTCGACACCCGCCGGCCGGCCCTTTTCGAACTGGATCGTGTGCCGGGCCGGCGGCCGCGGATTCGTGAACGCGTCCTTCGACAGCACCCAGGCGTGATCGGGGATGCTGCCTTCGGAGGTCAGCGTCTCCTTGCCGCCGATGGTCACGCCCCACAGGCCGCGGTTGATGGAGTAGGCGGCACCGAATGGCGGCACCGGCAGCTGGCGCGACTGCAGGTAGTCGAGCTCTTCCTGGCGCTTGAACGCCTTGTCACGCACCGGTGCGATCACCTCGAGCTCGGGCGCGAGCGTGCGCAGCGCGACTTCGAAGCGCACCTGGTCGTTGCCGGCCGCCGTGCAGCCGTGCGCGATCGAATTCGTGCCGAGCTTGCGCGCCATCAGCGCGATCTGCTGCGCCTGCATGACGCGCTCGGCGCCCACGCACAAGGGATAGAGCTGGCCGCGGCGCACGTTGCCCATGATGAGGAAGCGCAGCACCTGCTCGAAGTAGTCGGCGCGCGCGTCCACCTGGTGGTGATCGACGGCGCCGAGCGCCAGCGCACGCTCACGCAGCGTCTTCGCACCCGCGGCGTCGATGCCGCCGGTGTCGACGGTCACCGTGATGACGGGACGCCCGCAGGTCTCCTTGAGCCACGGCACCAGGAACGAGGTGTCGAGGCCGCCGGAGTAGGCGAGCACGATGGGAGATTTCTCGGCTGAAGGCATTTTTATTCAAACTCCAAAGGCTTCGCGCAGCAGCGCGAGGACCCGCGCCTGCGCGCGGGCGTCGGCGGTCGCTATGAACATCGTGTCGTCGCCGGAGACCGTGCCGACCACGTCTTCCCAGCCGGCCTTGTCGATCGCCGCGGCCACGCTCTGCGCCGCGCCGATCGTCGTCTTGAGCACCGTGATCGACGGACCGGCGGTGCGGATCTCGCGCACGAACTGCGCGACCGTGCTGAAGTTGTCCTGAGTCCGCGCCGCGATTTCCGCGCTGTCCGGCAGCACGTAGCCCTCGGCGTGCTTGAGCACGCCGAGCTCGCGCAGGTCGCGGCTGATCGAGGACTGCGTTGCCGCGTGGCCTTCGCGCCGCAGCAGGCGCACCAGCTCCTGCTGGCGGCGCACCGGCGCGTGACGCAACAGGCGCACGATGGCGGTACGCCGCGCCTCGCGGTGATGGTCGGTGAGCATGGAAGCGGAATCCACCGGTGAATAAAGTTCGCGCATAGTGCATAAAAATGCACGAACAGTCAACGACGTCCCGCCGGATACGCGAATTCGATCCGGCGGCGGGGGCCGGATCAGGACTCCGGCCGGAGCGGATTGATGGCGGCGTCGCCTACCACCGTGGTCCAGGGGCGCACGGTCCATTTCGTGACCAGGCCCCCCTGCACGTACGGATCGTCCATGGCGAAGCGCTCCACGACCGATTTGTCGGGGGCCGAGAACCACAGCACGCCGCCGTCGACCGGGTCGGCGACCGCCCCGGCCAGCACCAGCTCGCCGCGCGCCTGGGCCGCCCAGGCATGTTTCAGGTGCGGTCCACGAAACTGCGCGCGGCGCTCGAGGACATCGGGCACATATGTATAGAAGAGCAGGAAATGCACGGCATTCTCCGGACCTGGATGCGGCGTGCATGATATTTCAACGCTATGCTCCGCGCCGTGCGCGTCAGTTCCGCAACCTGGGTGCTGCTGCTGGTCCTG
>DASTHJ010000539.1:0-3882 GCA_035718265.1 Steroidobacteraceae bacterium
TCCGCTGGAGAAACTCGCCGAGTACGAATCACCGAATCGTCGCTGGGTGAACCGCGACCTGCCGCCGCGCGACCGGCTGAGCTCGGTGTTCTTCGCGACCACCGCGCACGACGAGATGCAGCCCGTGCACCTCAAGGTGCGTGACACGAACATCTGCGCGACGCGCTGCGCGCAGGAGTACGGCAATCCCTGCACGCGCTTCTGCCCCGCGGCGGTCTACGAGATGGTCGACGACGAGGCGGGCGGCAAGCGCCTGCAGATCAACGCCGCGAATTGCGTGCACTGCAAGGCCTGCGACATCAAGGACCCCTACCAGATCATCGACTGGACCACGCCCGAGGGCGGCTCCGGTCCCAACTACCAGCTGCTGTGAGCTCCCCCGACGACGTGCTCGGCGCGCTGTACGCGCGCGAGATCGCCAAGCGCAAATTCACCGCGGACGCCGCGCAGCGCGGCGCCGTGGCCGCGCTCGAGCGGCTGCGCACCGAACTGGTGGCCGCCGCCTCCGCGCCGCTCGGCAAGCGGCTGTTGCGCGGCCTCAGGCGCGACAACGGCGGCGCGCCGCGCGGCGTGTACCTGTGGGGTGGCGTGGGACGCGGCAAGACCTGGCTCATGGATCTGTTCTATTCGAGTCTCGGCATCGCGCAGAAGCGCCGCACGCACTTCTACCGCTTCATGCAGGAGGTGCAGGCCGACCTGAAGCGCCTCAAGGGCATGCAGTCGCCGCTCGATGGCGTCGCCGACAAGATCGCGAAGAAGGCGCAGGTCATCTGCTTCGACGAGCTGTTCGTCTCGGACATCGCCGATGCCATGATCCTGGCCGGGTTGTTCGGTGCGTTGCTGAAGCGCGGCGTGGCGCTGGTGTTCACCTCGAACGTGAAGCCGAAGGACCTGTACAAGGGCGGGCTGCAACGCGACCGGTTCGTGCCGACCATCGCACTGCTCGAGAAGCACTGTGACGTGGTGGCCGTCGAGGGCGGCGTCGACTACCGGTTGCGCCAGCTGACCGCCGCGTCCATCTACCTGGCGTCGGGCGCTGCCGACACGCAGCGCCGGCTCGAAGACTTGTTCGAGGACCTGTCGGACGAAGACGTCGAGACCGACGGCACCATCACCGTGAATCACCGCAAGATCAAGGTGCTGCGCGAGAGCGAGAACGTGATCTGGTTCGACTTCGCGGCGCTCTGCGAAGGGCCGCGCAGTCCCGCCGACTACATCGCGATCGCCAGCGAATACCAGTCCGTGATCATCAGCGGCGTGCCGGTGCTGCACGACACCGCCGACAACGCCGCGCGGCGCTTCATCTCGGTGATCGACGAGTTCTACGACCGCGGCGTCAACGTGGTCATCTCCGCCGCCGCGGCGCCGAATGAGCTATATAAAGGAGAGAAGCTCAAGTTCGAGTTTCAGCGCACCGCGAGCCGGCTCGTCGAGATGCAGAGCGCGGAATATCTGGCGCGGGCACACCGCGCCGCCTGATCGACATCAGGCCATGGCCCGCGTGGCGTCATCGACCAGCCATGCGGACAGCTCGCGCGCCCGACGGTGCCGCAACAGCGGCGCACCCTGCCCCGACCACAGCGAGATCAGGTCCGTGCGACCGGCGGCGAGCGCCGCGGCGCGCAGCTTCGCGGTCAGCCAGGCGTGCACGGGATACGGAGCGAATCGGGCCTGCTGGCCGCGC
This sequence comes from Steroidobacteraceae bacterium, assembly GCA_035718265.1. Lineage (GTDB taxonomy): Bacteria > Pseudomonadota > Gammaproteobacteria > Steroidobacterales > Steroidobacteraceae > CADEED01. The sequence goes on from DASTHJ010000539.1 coordinate 1,685, forward strand.
ATCGCGTCGATGAAGCCATTGTGCAGGCTGCGCGCCAGACGCCCGGTGAAGGCGCGCGTCAGCGTCGTGCGGCGCGCGTCGCGGCTGAACAGCTTTTCCCGATGCAGCGGTGCGGCGTTGGACTCCTCGCAGGCCAGGAACGCGGTGCCGATCTGCACGGCCGCCGCGCCCAGATCGAGCACAGCCGCGATGCCGCGACCATCGGCAATGCCTCCGGCGGCGATCACCGGCGCCTTCACCGTGTCGACCACCTGCGGCACCAGCGCCAGCGTGCCCGTCAGGCAGTCCTCCGGCTCCATGAGGAACGAGGCCCGGTGACCACCGGCTTCGAATCCGGTCGCGACGATGACGTCGACGCCGGCGTCGTCCAGTAGTTTGGCCTCGGCGCATGTCGTGGCGGCGCCCACGGTGAGGATGCCGGCGCTGCGGCAGCGCTCGAGCACCTGCGGCGCCGGCACGCCGAAGATGAAGCTGAATACCGGCGGCGCAAGCTCCAACACGGCCTCGAGCTGCTCGTCGAAGCGCGGTCCGAAGCGCGCCGGACGCGCCGGCATGGGTACGTCGAGCTCGGCGAAATACGGGCGCAGCAGCTCGCAGGCCGCCATCCATTGCGCCTCCGTCAGCTGCGGATCGTCGCTGTCGCCCAGCGGCATCCACAGGTTCAACGCGAACGGCCGCCGCGTGCGCGCGCGGATCTCGCCGGCAATGGCGCGGATGCCCGCGCCGTCCAGGTGGTGGACGCCGAACGATCCGAGGCCACCGGACTCGCTGACCGCCACGACCAGGTCCACCGACGACAAACCACTGCCGAACGGTCCCTGCACGATGGGTGCCGCGAGCCCGAGGCGTCGCGTGACTTCGGTGTCTTTCCACATCGGCGCAAGCGTATGCTCTCGGACTCCAGCTGGTAAGTACGCACCTTTCGGTAACCATTGCCATGAAGCCCGACGTCTACAACCGTGAGTGCCCCTCGCAGCGCATCCTGGCGCTGATCGGCGGCAAGTGGTCGATGCTCATCCTCTGCAGCCTGCGCGCCGGACCGCGACGCACGCACGAGCTCAAGCGCCGCCTGGCGGGGGTATCGTCGAAGATGCTGACGCAGACACTGCGCGAGCTCGAACGGCACGGCATCGTGTATCGCAAGGACCATGGCGAGGTGCCGCCGCGCGTGGAATACGGCCTCACGGCACTCGGCCGCTCGCTGGCGGCGCTGGTCGTCGAGATCGAATCGTGGGTGACGACCAACTACACGCGCATCAACGGCCACGCGCGGCAGTACGACGCCGGCGTGGCCTGAGCGGCATGCCGGCGCGATCAGGCAGCGGAGCTGGTCGCGGCGGCCGCGCAGGCCTGGCGCATGCCCGCCTCGATTTCGGCGGGCGACAGATCCTTCACCTGCGTCGCCACCGACCAGGTGTGGCCGTAGGGATCGCTCAGCACGCCATAGCGCGCGCCCCAGAACATCTCGGAGACCGGCATCACGGCGCTGGCGCCGGCTTCGACCGCACGCTTGAACGCCGCGTCGGCGTCGCGCACGGCGAGGTGCACGCTGACGGGCGAGCCGCCCAACGCGCGCGGATCGCGTGCGCCCATCGGCGGACATTCCTCCGTGAGCATCAGGATGGAGTCTCCGATGCGCAGCGAGGCATGCAGCAGGCTCCCGTCCGGGCCGACCAGCTTCGTCACCTCCACGGCCCCGAAGGCACGCTGGTAGAACGAGATGGCGTCCAGGGCCCCCTTGCAGATCAGCATCGGCGTAAGTGAGTGAAAACCTTCGGGAATGGGATTGGCGGCGGGTCGGGACATTGCGATCTCCTCGGCAGATTTGGATGACACGCATTGGTCGAACGGACGGCGGCCGATTCGACAGCTGGCCCGGGATTTCTTACCGTTGTCGTCGCGTCGCCAGGGGTGACTCGTGACCCGGAATCCGCAATCGATCGGCGCGGCACTGGCCGCGTACCTGTGCGTGTCCCTCGCCGGATGCGCCACCGCGCCGCCCGCGAATCCGCCGGCGGACGACGGGCTGGTGCGCGTCGAGACGTCGATGTTCGATGAACTGTACGTCGCGCCGAACGTGCCCCTGGCCAACTACCGGCGCGTGATGCTCGATCCCGTCGAGATCAACTTCAGGGACGGCTGGCGGCGCCAGCATCCGGCCATGGACGACCGGGAATTCGCGCTGCTGCGCACGCGCC
>DASTHJ010000540.1:0-8879 GCA_035718265.1 Steroidobacteraceae bacterium
CGAGGAACTGCGCAGCGTCATCACCGAGTGGAAGCCGGAGATCGTCTTCAACCTGCTCGAGGAATTCGACGGCATCGTCACCTACGACCAGCACGTGGTCGCCTTCCTCGAGCTGCTGCGCCAGCCGTACACCGGCTGCAACCCGCGCGGCCTGCTGCTGGCGCGCGACAAGCCGTTGTCCAAGCAGCTGCTGGCCTATCACCGCATCCCTTCGCCGCAATTCGCGGTGTTCCGGCGCGGCCTCAAGCTGCGGCTGCCGCGCAAGATCAAGTATCCGCTGTTCGTTAAGTCGACCACCGAGGATGCCTCGCTCGGCATCTCGCAGGCTTCGATCGTCACCGACAAGCAGGCGCTGAAGCAGCGCATCCAGTTCGTGCACGACCAGGTGCAGACCGACGCGCTGGTCGAGGAATACATCGAGGGTCGCGAGCTGTACGTGGGCGTCATGGGCAATGACCGGCTCACGCGGTTGCCCGTGTGGGAGATGAGGTTCGGCTCGGTGGCCGACTCGGGCGCCGGCATCGCGACCCGCCGCGTGAAGTGGGACAAGAACTACCAGAAGAAGCACGGCATCGACACGTACGAGGCGAAGGATCTGTCGCCGGCCGTCGTGGCCCGGCTCGACAAGCTGTCGCGGCGCGTCTATCGCAGCCTGGGACTCTCGGGCTGCGCACGCATCGACTATCGCATGAACGCCGAGGGACAGATCTACGTGATCGAGGCCAATCCCAACCCCAACCTGGCGGCCGAAGAGGATTTCGCGGCGTCCGCGCAGGCCGGGGGCGTGGGCTATGCCGAGCTGCTGGAAAAATTGCTCGCGCTCGGCGCCGCGTATCAGGCAGAGTGGCGCGCTTACTACGGATGAGGCCGCCGATGTACCGCCCGATCGCCACCTGCCTGCTGCTGTCGCTGGCGCTCGCCGCCGCCGGATGCGTGAACGAGCGCGAGATGCGCAAGCGCGAGATCACGAAATTCCAGCAGACCGCCGCCGGCGAATACACCAACGAGGCCGGCGAGACGCTGTTCATCGCGCCCGTGTACGCGCGCATGATCGCGCTCGACACCGTGTACGTGGAACGCACCACCGCGGCAGGAACCTCGGGACGGCTGGTCGCGCTGGAGATCTCCGGCGACGGCGAACGGGTGGTGCAGATCGCCTACGTGTTCACCACCCAGGGCCAGTGGCGCAACCTGCGCGAGCAGCCCGAGCTGTTTTCCGCACTGCTGCCGAACGACGTGCGGCCCGCGGGCACCTGCGACATCAAGCTCGCCGACGACATGAATTCGATCTCGTACTCGTGCGGTGGCAGCCCGCCGGTCAACTACCAGCGGGTCCACCACCCCCTGCCGGATTGACGCGCGCGCTAACGCGCGCGCGTGTGGGCGTCCAGCCAGTCGAGCACCGTCCCGTACCAGAAGATGCTGTTGTTGGGCTTGAGGACCCAGTGGTTCTCGTCCGGGAACGCCACCAGCCGGCTTTCGATGCCGCGCCGCTGCAGCGCCGTGAACGTGGAGATGCCCTGTTCGTACGGCACGCGGAAGTCCTTCTCGCCGTGGATGATCAGCATCGGCGTGCGCCACTGCGTGACGTGGCTCGCGGGGTTGAAGCGTTCGTGGTTCTCGGGGTGCTCGTAGTAGGGGCCACCGTTCTCCCACTCCGGGAACCACAGCTCCTCGGTGCCGTAGTACATCGGCCGCATGTCGAAGATGCCGTCGTGGTTGACGATGCAGCGGAACGCGTCGGGCCAGTTGCCGGCGATCCAGTTCTGCATGTAGCCGCCGTAGGAGGCGCCGAGCGAACAGGCGCGCGTGCCGTCGAGCCACGGGAATTTCTGCAGTGCCGCCGCGTAGCCCTTCTGCAGGTCCTCGAACGGCCGGTCGCCCCAGTGCTGGCTGATGGAGTCGGTGAACGCCTGGCCGTAGCCCGGTGAGCCGTGGAAGTCGATGAACACCACGCCGTAGCCGCGCGCCGCGAAGGTCTGCGCATTCCAGCGCCAGTTCCACTGGTTCTGGAAGCTCGACTGCGGGCCGCCGTGCACGACGAACGCCACCGGCGCCTTCGCGCCGGCCGCGAGGCCCGGCGGATGCACGACGTAGCCGTAGACCGTCTCGTCGTTCCAGCCCGGAAAGCTGAACTGCTCGAACTCGCCGAGCTGGATGCCGGCGAGCCGCTCGGCGTTGGCGTTCGTCAGCCGCTGCCGCTCGCCCTTCGGCGGCAGTAGATAGAGATCGGGCGGCGACCCGAGGTCGTGCCACAGCACGACGTTGCCGCGCGGCGCCGGCGCGAACTCCGCGACCGTGCCGGCGCCGGACAGCTTCGCGACGCGTCCGCTCGAGGCGTCTATTGCGAACAGCGGCTGCTGGCCGAGGTCGCTGGCGGTGGCGAGCAGCGTCCTGCCGTCGTGCGCCACGTCGAGATGCGCGATCGAGCGGTCCCACTGCGGCGCGACTTCGCGCACGCGATCGCCGTGGCGCACGCGGATGCCGAAGCGGTCGGCCTCGAAGCCGGGCCGCTTCATGGCCAGCCAGGCGAGGTCGCCGTTGCCGAGGAACACGGGTTGCGTATCCCAGGCCGGATTGTCGGCGGTGAGATTCTTCGGCGCGGCGCTGCCGTCGGAGGGCGCCTCGTACAGGTCGAAGTTCGTCGACCACGGCTCGGTGCGACCCGCGACGCGCGCGCTGAACACGACCTCGCCGCCGTCGGGCGAGAACGTGAATTCCTCGGCGCCGCCGAACGGCTTGGACGGCACGTCGGCTTCGAGCGCACGGCTCACATTGACCGGCGTGCCGACGCGTCCGTCGGCGTTCACCGGCGCGACGAACAGGTTCGAGCGCGTCCCGTCGCGCCAGGTATCCCAATGGCGGATGAACAGCTGGTCGTAGACCCGCGCGGAAGTCTTCTTCCTGCCGGCCGCATCCAGCCGGTCGCGCGTGCACTTCAGGTCCGCGCAGTCGCGGAACACGTCCATGCTGAGCGCGACGCGCCCGCCTCCCGAGGAGAACTTGAAGCTGCCGACGTCCAGTGGATAGTCGGTCATCTGCACGGCCTCGCCGCCGGTCATCGGCAGACTCCAGATCTGCGTCGAGCCGGTACGAGTCGAAAGGAAATAGATGCTGGTGCCGTCCACCGACCAGCGCGGATGCGTGTCGTTCGCCGAGCCCTGCGTCAGCCGGCGGGGCCGGGGCGCATCCGCCTGCAGGTCGACCAGCCAGAGGTCGCTGCGCCCGCGATTGGCCTCCAGGTCGGCCGTGCGCCGCACGTACACCACGTACCGGCCATTGGGCGAAACCTGCGGATCGCTGATGCGCACCAGCGAGTTCAGGTCGGTCGGGGAGAGCGTGCGCGGCGCATCCGCGGCGGAGGCGCCGGCGGGCAGCACGAAGCCAAGAATGAGCGTCGTTGCGATTCGCAACCATGATTTCATGTTCTTCTCCATTACTGGGATCGTCCGATCTCGGATGCTTCGAGGGTCCAGCTCTCGGCGCGTGCCGCCTCGAGCCAATCCTGCAGGTGCGCGTCGCCGAGCACCGTGGCGACGTAGCTGGCGGAATCCGCGCCCAGCGATGCGCCGTACGTGTGGAACCTCAGCACGACCGGCGCGTACATGGCGTCCGCCACGCCATATTCGCCGAACAACCAGGGTCCCGTCGCACCGAATCGCTGGCGGCAATCCGCCCACAGTTGCTCGATGCGCGCGATCTCGGCGGCGCGTTCCGGATCCGGCGGGGTTTTCCGTCCTTCGGCGCGCGCGTTCATCGGCCACTGCGAGCGCAACGCGGTGAAGCCGGCGTGCATCTCCGCGCAGACCGCGCGCGCCACGGCGCGCGCCGCGCGATCGGCAGGCCAGCCGCGCCCGGCCAGTTCGCAGGCATATTCGCAGATCGCCAGCGAGTCCCAGACCAGCAGGTTGCCGTGGCGGAGCACCGGCACGCGGCGCGTCGGGCTCAGCGCGGCGATGTCACGCGCGAACGCCGGCGTGTCGAGTTGCAGTACGCGTTCTGCGAATTGCAGCCCGAGATGCTTCATCAGGATCCACGGGCGCAGCGACCAGGAAGAATAATTCCGGTTGCCGATCGTCAATAGCAATGGTTCCAACGAGATCCCCCGGTAAGATCGGCGCATGGGAATCGGCGCCGTACGCGCGATCTGTTTCGATCTCGACAACACGCTGTGGGCCATCGAACCGGTGCTGGAACGCGCGGACCGTATTCTCGCCGATTGGATGCGCGCGCGGTACCCGCGAATCCCGCAGCGCTACACGCCCGCGGACATCCGCGCATCGCGCGCGGCGCTGATGCTGGAGCTGCCGCAGCGCGCGCACGACCTCGCTGACATGAGCTGCGAGAATCTCGCGCGGCTCGCCGAATCCGTGGGCTACGAACGGCACATGGCGCAGCAGGCCTTCGCCGTGTGGCACGCGGCGCGCAACCAGTGCGAGCCGTACGCCGACGTGCTGCCCGGGCTCGAGAGCCTGAAGCGCAGGTTTCGCCTGGCGACGCTTTCCAACGGCAACGCGAATCTCGCGACCATCGGCATCGCGCATCACTTCGAGGTCTCGCTGCACGCCGCCGGGCTCGGTTGCGCCAAGCCCGATCCGCGCGCCTACGGCGCGCTCGCGCAGGCGCTGACGCTCGAGCCTGCGCAAATCCTGTTTGTAGGCGACGAGCCCCACGCCGATGTCGCCGGTCCGCGCAACGCCGGCATGCAAACCGCCTGGATGAATCGCGGTGGATCGGCATGGCCGGCGGAGCTGCGCGCGGCGGATCATGTGGTCGCGGATTTCCGCGAGCTCGTGACGCTGCTCACGCACGAAACGTGAAGCACGTAGCACGGCGCGCGCATGTCAGCACTGTGTCGCGTCGGCTGCCAGCAGCGCCGGGCGCCGCCGGTCGAAAACGGCTGCTGCGTCACGGAACCTCGAGCCGCACAGGCGCTCAATTGTTAGAGGCGGAATGCCGATGACACGGTGAGGTCGATCGAACGGGGTACTCGATGACGATCCAGACGGTTGCCAGTCTCAAGGAATTCTTCCGCGACGCGTTGCACGACGCGCTCCAGCACCAGCACGTGGCGGTCGAGGACCAGACCGAGCACTACGTGGTCAACTTGCTCACGCTGTTCTCGGATCCGGGCGCGCTGTTCGAGCGCGACGCTCGCGATCCCGAGCAGCCCGCGCGCCTCAAGCCGCTCGTGGTGATGCTCGGCGAGGCGCTCGAAGCGCCCACGCTGGAGGCGCGCTTCCGCGGCCTGCAGCGGCTCGGTGACGTTTCGCTGTTCATCGCCGGCTTCTTCTCGGCCGGCTTCGTCCGCAAGCTGGTCGACATCGACTACCACATCGCGATGGGCGGACGCGCCTACGGCACGCTCGCGGAGCACTGCGGACCTTCGCGTGGCCGGACGCTGCGCCAGGTGTTCGCCGAGCTGGCCGCCAAGTTCACGCCCATGGTGGATGCACTCAACGAGATCAGCGAAAGCTCCTACCAGCATTCGGACAGCGATCGCCTGCGGCTGTACGAACTGTGGGTCAAGACCGGCAGCGAGCGTTCGCGCACGCTGCTGCGCAAGCTCGGCATCGAGCCGGCGCCCGCCGCGCGCAGCGTGCTCGCGCATTGACGCATGTCAGCAGCCACGCTCGCGTCGCTGCAGGGGGCACTGGCCGAGATCTATGACCTGCCGGCGACGCCCGACGTCGCGCAGTTCCTGATGACCGACCGCGCGGCGATGCGCCGCCTCGACGCAGCGCGCGCCAGTGACGAGCAGCTGCTGCTCGCCGAGGAGGACGACGCGCTGTCGCTGGCGTTGTACATCGACGCCCAGGTGCTCGAACGCCTGGCGCGCCGCGATCCGTTCGACGCGCTCACCGAGCACAACCTCGCCGACTACCTGACCGTCGCCGAGGGCGTCAGCCACTTCGTGTACGTCGCGTGGAATGCCGGCTTCGACAAGCCGGTCACGCTGCTCGAGCTCGAGCTGCAGGCCGAGGTGGACAAGTACGTGCTGGGCGCCTGGCTGTTGCGCGCGCAGGGCGCAGGGCGCTTTCCGCGCGAGCTGCACCGCGCGCTGTTCGAGCGCGCACGCGTCGATCCGCTGGCCGCGGCGGAGCGGGCGCGTCTGTATCACACGGCTTCGAGCTACGCCGGACGGTTCTGTCGGCGCGTCGCGGCGGGCCTCGCGCGCGGCACACGGGGCGCGACGCGCGAGCTCATGGCGGAGCTGCGCCGTTTCTACCGGTGGGGGAACGCGAAAAAGTTACGCCACATCGAACAGTGGGCGTGACTCACTCCGGGTCGGATTCTCCGGAAGCCTTGCGGGCTTCCAGTTCGCGCTTCAACTTTATCCATTCGCCCAGCTTGCGCAGGTCGCGCCTGGGCGAGGTCTTCTTCTGGGGCGGAAGCTGCGCGACGCCGACACGCGCGTAGGGATCGAATCCACTCGAACGGCTGCGCTCGACCGAGAGCTTCGCCGCTTCGCCACGCGCGGGCGTCGGCTCGATGGACAACGGCGCGCGCTCCAGCGGTACGCCGGCATGGCCCGCATCGATCCATTCGACGCGCGCATTACCACGTTCGTCGTGAACGATCTGCGACGCACGCCGCCGGTTGCCACTGCCCGAAGGGTTTCCGTTGGAGTCGTTGTCTGTCACGGCTCAAGTATGACCGACATGCCGATCCGATGTTTTGACATAGCGGCCATTTGCGGACCCGTGTATCCAGGCATGTGAGCGGCTTCACGCAATTTTCAGGCGCGCTGCGGCACGCAGGACACCGATGATGGTCTTCGCGTCGACCAGTTCCCCGGCGTACGCGCGTGCCACGGCCTGTTCGAGCGGCCACCATTCCACCTGGAAGACCTCGTCGGGTTCGGGATCGGACGCGGCCGGCGTGAGCCCGGTGGCGAGAAACAGGTGGATGACTTCGGTGAACACGCCGGGTGAGCTGAAGTGCGTGCCCAGCGGGCTCCAGCGCGCGGCATGTACCGCGCCTTCCTCCACCAGTTCGCGTCGCGCCGTGGCTTCCGGCGGCTCGTCGGGCTCGAGTTTGCCGGCAGGCAGCTCGTGGATGTAGCCGCCGGCCGCGTGCCGATACTGGCGCAGCAGGCAGACGCGCTGCTGCGCGTCGATCGCCACGACCGCGGCTCCGCCCGGATGGCGCACGATCTCGAGCGGCACGCGCATGCCATTCGGCAGTTCGACCGTGTCGACGCTCACCCGGATGACGCGTCCTTCGTAGATGCTTTTTCGTTCGATCGCCATGCCGCCAGTCTACGCGCAAGTCCGGGGAATCCCGGGTGAGCCTGGCACACCTCATCCAGTGTCCGCAGTCGCCGGATACTGTGCTTGTCGGTGGCGCGCGCCCGTGCCCATAATCGCGCGCAGCCGGCGTCGGCACGTCGAGACGCGACTCCAATCGAGATCAGAAAATCCGTCACATTCCGCCAACGCCCGGCGTGACGGACGTCACGCCTCGCTTTGGCGGCCACGGCTGAATTCCGCTTCCTTACGTATATTGTTGTGTCGATGTCCATGCCTTCGCCTGAACAACTGGGAAGTCTCAACGCGCCGCAGAAGCGGGCGGTGACCTATGGCGAGCCACTGCCCGGCGGCAAGGGCTTTCGCGCCGGTCCGCTGCTGATCATTGCCGGCGCCGGGACCGGCAAGACCAACACGCTCGCGCATCGCGTCGCGCACCTGGCCATGAGCGGCGTCGATCCGGCGCGCATCCTCATGCTGACCTTCACGCGCCGCGCGGCGGTGGAGATGAAGCGCCGCGCCAACGAGATCATGCGCGAGGCGCTGGCCGACAAGCTGGGCAGCAAGGCCCAGGCCATTTCGCAGCGCCTGATCTGGGCGGGTACGTTTCATTCGATCGGCAACCGGCTGCTGCGCCACTACGCCAGGCACGTGGGCCTGGATCCGGCGTTCACCGTGCTCGATCGCTCGGACGCGGCGGACCTGGTCGACACGGTGCGCACCGAGATGGGCTATTCCGGCAAGGGCCAGCGCTTCCCGCGCAAGGACACCTGCTATGGCGTGTATTCCTATCGCGTGAACACGCAGAAATCCCTCAAGGAGACGCTGGAGAGCCAGTACTCCTGGTGTGCGCACTGGGAAGAGGACATCGCCAAGCTGCTGCGCGGCTACGTGGAGCGCAAGTCGCAGTACCGCGTGCTCGATTTCGACGACCTGCTGCTGTACTGGCACGCCATGATGGGCGAGGAGCGCATCGCGAAATCGGTGGCCGCGAATTTCGACCACGTGCTGGTCGACGAATACCAGGACACCAACAAGCTGCAGGGCGACATCCTGCAGGCGCTCAAGCCCGACGGCCAGGGCGTGACCGTCGTGGGCGACGACGCGCAGGCCATCTACTCGTTCCGTGCCGCGGCCGTGGAGAACATCCTCGGCTTTCCGGACCGCTTCCGGCCCAAGGCCGAGATCGTCACGCTGGCGCAGAATTTCCGCTCGAGCCAGAGCATCCTGGACTCGGCCAATGCGCTGATGGCCGACGCGCCGCGCCAGTACCGCAAGCACCTGCTGTCGATGCGCGGGCAGGGCCCGCGCCCCAAGCTCGTGACCGTGGACGACCTGCCGACGCAGGCCGAGTTCATCGCCACGCGCGTGCTGGCGTCACGCGAGGCGGGCGTGGCGCTCAAGCGCCAGGCCGTGCTGTTCCGCAGCGGCTCGCACAGCGATGTGCTCGAGGTCGAGCTGCAGAAGCGCAAGATCCCGTTCGTGAAGTACGGTGGCCTCAAGTTCCTCGAGGCCGCGCACGTCAAGGACCTGCTGGCCATCCTGCGCTGGGCGGACAATCCGCGTAACCAGCTCGCGGCATTCCGCGTGCTGCAGTTCATGCCGGGCATGGGACCGGCCAACGCGAAA
>DASTHJ010000541.1:0-4417 GCA_035718265.1 Steroidobacteraceae bacterium
CCGGTCGGTGTGCGCGATCAGCGCGTCGCTGCCGGCGCGCGCCGCGGCGAGACCGCTCTTCACGCCCGAGACGATCGACTGCCGCAGCGTGATCAAGGCCCACAGGCCGCCGACCAGCATGGCGCCCACGCCGAGGTAGCGTATCTGCGCGCCGCGGATGATCTGCGCCGTCGCCTCGGCGCATTCCGAGCTCGACACGCCCTGGCACGCGGCCGTGACGGTGGCCAGCAGCTCCGGATTGTCCTGCAGGAAATACGCGTGGTAGATCGGAATCGCGATGTTGAACGACAGCAAACTACCCGAGACGACCACGGCGCCGATGTTGAACCCGACGATGTAGCCGACGCCGAGCAGCGCCGGCGAGATGTTGGTGCCCATGTAGCCGAGGTAACGGCCGATGAAGCCGCTGGCGAGCGCGCTGTCCGGGATGAACCGCAAGCCGCTGGCTGCGATCAGCTTGCCGACGCCGCCGGCGAGCGCGGAGATGCCCAGCACCTTGACGCCCTGCGCGGGATTCTCGCCGGCACGCAGCACTTCCGCGGCCGCCTTGCCCTCGGGGAAGGCCATCTGCTGGTCGACGATCAGCGAACGTCGCAGCGGCACCGAGAACAGCACGCCCAGCAGGCCGCCGAGGCCCGCGATCGCCAGCACCCAGGAATACTTGAAGTCGTCCCAGTACCCCATGAGCACCAACGCCGGCACGGTGAAGATCACGCCCGAGGCGATCGAGGTGCCGGCCGAGGCGCCGGTCTGCACGATGTTGTTCTCGAGGACGCCGCCGCCGCCGAGCGCGCGCAGCACCGCCATCGAGACCACGGCCGCGGGAATCGCCGAGGCGATGGTCATGCCGGCGAACAGTCCCAGGTAGGTGTTGGCCGCGGCCAGCACGGTCGCGAGGATCACCGCCAGGATGATGGCGCGCGCAGTCAGCTGCGGCGCCGGAGCCACATTGGTGTTCATCCAAACCCCCCTTATGGGTCTACGCCTGGTCCCAGCCGCAGGACTGGCCCTTGTTCTGCTCGTCCAGCCAGCCGGCGAGCGGCTGGAAGTATTCGAGGATCGCCGCGGCGTCCATGTGGTGCGTGCCGGTGAGTTTCTCGAGCGCGTCGGCCCAGGGCTCGCTGGCGCCGAGCTTCAGCATGGCCGCGAACTTCTCGCCGGCCGCCTTGTTGCCGAAGATCGAGCACTCGTGCAGCGGACCCTTGAATCCGGCCGCGTCGCACAGCGCCTTCTGGAACTGGAACTGCAGGATGAACGACAGGAAGTAGCGCGTGTACGAGGTGTTGCCGGGGATGTGGTACTTCGCGCCCGGATCGAAATCCTGCTCGCTGCGCGGCGCCGGCGGCGCGACGCCCTGGTACTTGCGGCGCAGCTCCCACCAGGCCTTGTTGTAGTCCGCGGGCTTGACGCGCCCGTCGAACACGGCCCAGCGCCACTCGTCGATCATCTTGCCGAACGGCAGGAACGCGACCTTGTCGAGCGCCATCTTCATCTGCTGGTTGATCACGGCCTCGTGCGAGGGCTTCACGGCGCTCACCAGGCCGATCTTGTGCAGGTAGGCCGGCGTCACCGAGAGGTTCACGGTGTCGCCGATGGCCTCGTGGAAGCCGTCGTTCGCGCCGTCCTGGAAGAGCTCCGGCTGGTCGTGATACCAGATGTAGTAATAGACGTGGCCCAGCTCGTGGTAGATCGTGAACAGGTCTTCCTCGATGGGCTTCATGCACATCTTGATGCGCACGTCGTCGCCGTTGGCCATGTCCCAGGCGCTGGCGTGGCACACGACCTCGCGATCGCGAGGCCGCACGAGCATCGAGCGCTCCCAGAAGGTCTGCGGCAGCGCCGGGAAGCCGATCGACGTGTAGAAACTCTCCGCCGACTTCGTCATCTTCACCGCGTCCCACTTCTGCGCCTGCAGCTGCTTGTCGGCGGTCTCGATGCTGGCCTTGGGGTACGGCTTCAACAGGTCGTCGAACACGCGGTTCCACTGCTGCGCCCACATGTTGCCGAACAGCTGCGCGGGAACCGGCTTGCCATCCGGCACCTTGTCCTTGCCGTATTTCTGCTGCAGCCTGGCACGCGCGTAGCAGTGCAGGCTCTGGTAGAGCGGCTTGATCTGCTCGAACAGCCTGGCCGCCTCCTTCTCGAACTGCTCCGCGGGCATGTCGTAACGCGAGCGCCACATCACGCCGAGATCCGCGAAGCCGAGCTCGCGTGCGCCCTCGTTGGCGAGCTCCGCGAAACGTTGGTACTTGGCGCGCATCGGCCGGCCGATCGAGTGCCAGCCCACCCAGGCCTCGGTCAGCTCGTCGAAGTTGCGGCTGGTGGCGATCACGTCCGAGAGCACATCGAGATTGAAACAGCCCTTTTCGTCGGGCTTGGCCGTGATCAGCGTCTTGCCCTGCGGGCAATACCTTCCCTCGCCGTACATGGCCTCGAGCTCGGTGCCGAGCGCGGCAAGCTCGGCGCGCTTGGCCGGATCCGACGGCGCCGGCGCGGAAACGCCGAGCTTGAGCAGCATCAGCGAGCGCGCGGTCGCCGGATCGAGCTGCTGGCCTTCATAAGCCCGGGCCTCGCCGGCCTTGCGGCTGAAGTACTCGAGGTAGCGGTCCGTGACGCGCGAATTGAGGTATTGCGTGTCCACGGTGATGTCGGTGGATTGCGTCCAGCCCGCCGCGTTGGCTTCACGGTTCAGATCGATCAGGTCCTGGTTCACCTGCTCGACGAAGCTCTTCGCGTCCGGGAGGCTGGCTTGCGGCTGCTGCACCAGGCTGCGCTCCTGCACGCTCTGCAGCGCCGGCGGTGGCCGCGGGCCCTGCTGGCTGGGGCAGCCGGCGAGCAACAGCGCGGCCGGGGGGATGACGAGTGCGGCGATGCCGCGAAGGTAGTTTGGTTTCATTTGCGATCTCCAATCCAGCCGCGCAGGCCGCGGGATATCAGCAGGATGAATACACCGGCGCCGCCGCCGATGAGCGTCATGGTCCAGAAGGCGCCGGGCAGTTGCTCCTGGGTCAGCGACGAGGTGTGGCCGCCGACCAGGCCCGCCACGGTGTTGCCGATCGCCGCGCCGAGGAACCAGGTGCCCATCATGCGACTCACGAAGCGCGGCGGCGACAGCTTGGTCACGTTCGAGAGCCCGACCGGCGAGAGGCACAGCTCGCCGAAGGTGTGTATCAGGTAGGCCATCAGCAGCCACACCGGGCCGACCTTGCCGCCGCTCGACACCACGAGTTGCGCGGCCCACATCATGATCAGGAAGCCGAAACCGAGCAGGATCAGGCCGAGGCCCATCTTGAACGGCGCGGAGGGGTCCAGGTTGCGCGCGCCCAGCGACACCCAGATCCAGGCGAAGAACGGCGCGAACAGGATGATGCAGATCGGATTGATGGCCTGGTAGTAGGCCGCGGGATGCACGCCTTCGTTGTACAGGTGACCCAGGAACGAGCGGTCGGTGTAGTCGAGCGCGAAGATGTTGAACGTGGTCGCCTGCTGCTCGAAGCCGCCCCAGAACAGCGCCGCGCACAGGAAGAAGACGATGATGACGCCGACGCGCTTCTTCTCCTGCGAGTCCAGTCCGCCGAACAGCAGTACGTAGCCGAAGAAGGCCACGGCCAGCGCGACCTCCGCGATGAACAGGCCTTCCGCCAGCGATTTTTCCGACGGCACGCTTTTGCCCAGGAACAGCGCCAGCGCGCCGATCACCGCGAGCACGCCGACGCCGGCCACCATCATCCAGGTCTTGCGCTTCTGCTCCGCGGGCACGTTCGGCGCCAGCCCCGCGGTGCCGAGATAGCGCTCGGTCATCTTGAACTGCGCCAGGCCGATCAGCATCGCGAAGCCGCAGATGCCGAAGCCCAGGCGCCAGTTGAGGTCCTCGCCGAAGCCGCCGGCGATGATGGGACCGAGCGCGGCGCCGAGATTGATGCCCATGTAGAAGATGGAGAACCCGGCATCGCGCCGCGAGCCGGGCTGCCCTTCGTACAGCGCGCCGACCACGCTCGAGACGTTCGGCTTCAGCAGCCCGATGCCGAGCACGGTCACCGCCAGGCCGCAGTAGAACACCGCGGGCGTGGCCGGGATCGCGCAGATGAAGTTGCCAATGGCGATGAAGATGCCGCCGGTGAACACCGCGTTGCGTTGGCCAACCAGCTGGTCGGCGATCCAGCCGCCGGGCACGGTCACCAGGTAGGCGCAGCCGGCGAACAGCGCGTACACCGCGCCGGCGGTTTCGTTGTCGATGCCGTAACCGGGGTTCGCAGCGGTCGTGGAGGCCGCCAGGAACAACACCAGCATGGTGCGCAACCCGTAGTACGTGAAGCGCTCGAAGAACTCCGTCATGAAGAGCGTCGCCAGGCCGCGGGGATGTCCGAAGAAACTGCGGCTGTAATCGGGCGACACGACGGTCGTGCTCGTGGGATCA
>DASTHJ010000542.1:0-8668 GCA_035718265.1 Steroidobacteraceae bacterium
CGGCGTGGTCTCGCAGCAGCTGCTGCAGAAGGCCGACAAGAGCGGCCGCGTGGCGGCGCTCGAGATCCTGGTGAACACGCCGGCGGTCTCCAACCTGATCCGCCAGGGCAAGCTCGACCAGCTCGAGACCACCATGCAGTCCGGCAGCCAGTTCGGCATGCGCACCATGGACAGCGCCATCGAGCAGCTGCTCAAGGATCGCGTGATCACGGGCAAGGAGGCCTACAAGAAGGGCATCAACAAGGCCAAGTTCGAGCCTGTTAAGGATCAAGGTTAGCGGTCGTTTATACTGCCGGGCCCTTCACGGACCCGGTTTTCCATGCCCCGCAAGATCCTCGTCACGAGTGCGCTGCCCTACGCCAACGGGTCGCTGCATCTCGGCCACCTCATCGAAGCCGTGCAGACCGACATCTGGGTGCGCTTCCAGCGCATGCAGGGCCACGACTGCATCTACGTGTGCGCGGAGGACAGCCACGGCACGCCGGTGATGATCAAGGCGCAGGCCGAGGGTGTGACGCCGGAACAGCTGATCGCCGCGATGGCCGCGGAGCACCTGGCCGACTACCAGGGCTTCCTGATCGGCCACGATCACTTCCATACGACGCATTCGGCCGAGAACCAGGCGATCACCAACGACCTGTACGCCAGACTCAAGTCGGCCGGGCACATCACCACGCGCAGCGTGCGCCAGGCCTACGACGAGAAGGCCGGCATGTTCCTGCCGGATCGGTACGTCAAGGGCGAGTGCCCCGTTTGCCACACCGCGGACCAGTACGGCGATTCCTGCGAGAACTGCGGCTCGACGTACACGCCGGACAAGCTGATCAATCCGGTCTCGACGATTTCCCAGACCACGCCCGTGTGGCGTGACTCCGAGCACTACTTCTTCAAGCTCGGCGACTTCGCCGGCGTGCTGCGCGAATGGCTGGAGGGCGGCGGCGCACGGCAGGCGGAGGTGCGCGCCAAGCTCGCCGAGTGGTTCGAGGCGGGATTGCAGGACTGGGACATCTCGCGCGACGCGCCCTACTTCGGCTTCGAAATCCCCGGCGCACCCGGCAAGTATTTCTACGTCTGGTTCGATGCGCCGATCGGTTATCTCGGCAGCTTCAAGGCGCTGTGCGAAAAGCGCGGGCTGGACTACGACGAGTATCTGCGCGCCGACAGCAGCACGGAGCTGTACCACTTCATCGGCAAGGACATCAGCTACTTCCACAACCTGTTCTGGCCGGCGGTGCTGCACGGTGCCGGCTGCCGCAAGCCGAGCGCGGTGTTCGTGCACGGCTTCCTGACGGTCAACGGCGTGAAGATGTCCAAGGCGCGCGGCACGTTCATCACCGCGCGCAAGTACCTGTCGCTGCTGCCTCCCGAGCCGCTGCGATTCTATTTCGCCAGCAAGCTGAACGCCGCCGTCGAGGACATCGACTTCTCGCTCGACGACTTCGTGGCGCGCGTGAACTCGGACATCGTCGGCAAGCTGGTGAACATCGCGAGCCGCTGCGCCGGCTTCGTGACGCGCGCCGGCGGCACGCTCGCCGGCAAACTTCCCGAGCCCGGGCTGTACGAGGAATTCGTGGCCGCGCGCCAGCGCATCGCCGCGGCCTACGAGGCGCGCGAGTATTCGACGGCGGTGCGCGAGATCATGCAGCTCGCCGATCGCGCCAACCAGTACGTCGACGCCCGGAAGCCCTGGGCGCTCGCCAGGGATGCCGCGAAATCCGCCGAGGTGCTGGCGGTGTGCACGCAGGGCATCAACCTGTTCCGCGTGCTCATGAGCTACCTCGCGCCGGTGCTGCCGCAGATGGCGGAGAAGGCCGGCAGGTTCCTGCGGACGACACTCGCCGACTGGAACGCGGTGGCGAACCCGCTGCTCGCCACCGCCATCGAACCCTACGAACCGCTCGCCACGCGCCTCGATCCGAAGGTCGTCGCACAACTGGTCGCGCCGGCGGCGCCGGAAGCTGGCAAGACCGTCGCCAAACCCGCAAAGCAGGCCAAGACCGTGAACGACAAGACAGCCGCCGCAGCCGCACCCGGCCTGGTCAACATCAACGACTTCGCCAGGCTCGACCTGCGCGTCGCCAACGTGCTCGAAGCGAAGCTCGTCGACGGCTCCGACAAGCTACTGCAGCTCACGCTGGATCTCGGCACCGAGAGGCGCAACGTGTTCTCCGGCATCCGCTCGGCCTATGACCCGGCGAAACTCGTCGGCCGGCAGGTGGTCATGATCGCCAACCTCGAGCCGCGCAAGATGCGCTTCGGAGTCTCCGAGGGCATGGTGCTGTGCGCCAGCGCGGATTCCGGCCCCGAGGTGTTCCTGCTGTCGCCCGACAGCGGCGCGCAGGCCGGCATGAAGGTGACCTGACAAGGCCATGGCCGCCCGTGGCTCAGCGGCCGCCATCGTTTCCCGTGTGGCGCTGCCCATGCTGCTGCGCCTGCCGCCCGAGACCTCGCATGCGCTGGGACTGCGCGGCCTGCAGCTCCTGAAGAGCCGCTGGCCCGTGCGGGAGCCGCGCGGACTCGACGGGCGCCTCGGCGGGGTACGATTCGCGCATCCCGTGGGCCTCGCGGCCGGCTTCGACAAGAACGGTGACTACCTCGACGCGCTCGGCGCCCTGGGCTTCAGCCACATCGAAGTCGGCACGGTCACACCGCGGCCGCAACCCGGCAATCCACGACCGCGGTTGTTCCGGCTGCGGCGCGAGCGCGCGCTGATCAATCGCATGGGGTTCAACAATGCGGGCGCGGATCACGTCGCCGCCGCGCTGCGCCGCTCGAGCTACCGCGGCGTGCGCGGCGTCAGCATCGGCAAGAACGCCGACACGCCGCTCGACCAGGCCGCGGCCGACTATCTCGTCTGCCTGCGCAAGCTGTACGACGTCGCGGACTATTTCGCCGTCAACGTGTCCTCGCCGAACACGGCGCGCCTGCGCGAGCTGCAGGAGGCGGACGCGCTCGGCGGCCTCGTCGAGCCACTGCAGCGCGAGTGCCGGGCGCTCGAAGCCCGCCATGGGAAGCGCGTGCCGCTGCTCGTGAAAATCTCGCCGGATCTCGAGGCGGAGGCGCTCACGGAATTGTGCGCGGCGCTGCGGCGCCATGGCGTCGATGGCGTCATCGCGACCAACACCAGCATCGACCTGCCGGAGCTGCGCGTGGAACTCGCCCGGCGCCAGGGGGGCGGCGTCAGTGGCGCGCCGCTGGCCGCACGTTCACTCGCGGTGCTGCGCGCGCTGCGAACCGCGCTCGGCCCGGATTTCCCGATCGTCAGCGTCGGTGGCCTCATGAGTGGCGCGGACGTGGTGGCGCGGCTCGCGGCGGGCGCCGACCTGGTGCAGCTGTACACCGGCTTCGTATATCGTGGGCCCGCGCTGCTGGACGAGGCCCTCGATGCGCTCGAAGGCGCCGCGGCGCGCACCCGATGACCACCGTATCCGCGCAACAGATCGACGACCTGCTGCCGCAGACGCAATGCACGCGCTGCGGCTATGCCGGCTGCCGTCCCTACGCCGAGGCGATCGCCGCCGGCGAGGCGGACATCAACCGCTGCCCGCCGGGCGGCACGGAAACCATGCTGGCGCTGGCCGAGCTCACGCAGCGGCCGATCGCGCCCCTGGATCCCGGCAACGGCGTCGAGTCGGCGCCGAGCGTGGCGTTCGTCGACGAGGCGCGCTGCATCGGCTGCACGAAATGCCTGCCGCCCTGTCCCACCGACGCCATCGTCGGCGCGCCGCGCCTGATGCACACGGTGGTGGCCGAGCTGTGCACCGGCTGCGAGCTGTGCGTCGCGCCCTGCCCCGTGGATTGCATCGTGATGATCCCGCTGCTCGCGAGCCCGGCGCATGCCGCGCTCGCGCTGCCGCCGCCCGCGGCCAGCCGTGCGCGCTACCAGGCGCACGGCGAGCGCATCGCGCGCCGCGCCGCGGAACGCGCCGCGCTGCTCGAAGAGAAGAAGCGTGCCGCGCGTGCCGCGCCCGCTCCCGGCATCCCATGAATCCGCACAAGCGCCGCGCCATCTTCGAGCGCTTCCGCGCCGCCAATCCGCATCCGACCACGGAACTCGAATATTCCACGCCCTTCGAACTGCTGGTGGCCGTGATCCTCTCCGCGCAGGCGACCGACAGGAGCGTGAATGCGGTAACCCGTAGGCTGTTCCCGGTGGCGCGTACGCCGCGCGCCATCGCGGCCCTCGGTGTCGAGGGTCTTTCGAAATACATCCGCACGATCGGGCTGTGGAAGGCCAAGGCGAAGAACGTGATCGCGACGGCGTCGGCGATCGCCGACGAACATGGCGGCGAAGTGCCACGCACGCGCGCAGCGCTCGAAGCATTGCCCGGAGTCGGACGCAAAACTGCGAACGTGGTCCTCAACACAATCTTTGGAGAGCCGACAATAGCGGTGGACACGCACATCTTCCGCGTCGCGAATCGCACGAAGATCGCACCGGGGAAAACGCCTAGGGACGTGGAAGATGCGCTGGTCCGCTTCACTCCCGGGGAATTCATCCATGACGCTCATCACTGGTTGCTGCTGCACGGACGGTACGTATGCAAGGCGCTGAGGCCCGAGTGCGCAAGGTGCCTCATCAACGATCTGTGCGAGTACGCCCCCCGCCTCAGGATCATCGCCGCCGCCTCCAGGAGCAGAGCGTGATCTTCGACGGCATGTCACGCGACCAGCTGCGCGAGATGTATCGCGCGGCCTGGCGCAAGTTCAGGGGCCAGCAGAGCCTGTCGCCACTCGAGAAGCAGATCGTGGCGGTGATCTCCGAGCATCCCGAGTACCGCGTGATCGTCGAGTCGGCGGCCGCCGATCTCGCCAACTATTCGCCCCGCAGCGGCCAGCTCAATCCCTGGCTGCACATGGGGCTGCACCTGGCCATCCGCGAGCAGGTCGCGACCGACCGGCCGGCCGGCATCGCCGCGGTGCATGCCCGACTCGCGGCCCGGGCCGGCGGCGCACACGAGGCCGAGCACCGCATGCTGGAGACGCTGGCCGAGGCCCTGTGGGAGGCGCAGCGCAGCGGCAAACCACCGGACGAAAACCTCTACCTGGAACGCCTCCGCAGCCTCACCTGAGGAGCCGGCGCGGGCGACCCGGCCCGAAGTGTGAACCCGTGCTCACCTCCGACGACCCCCGCGCTGCCGCGCGCTGGCGCCGGAATACACTCGCGGCACGCTTGCTAGAGGCTTGTCTGCATGGGCCTTTCGGAAACCATTCTCGCCGCCATCATCGGCGCGCTCGCCACCGTCGCGACCGCGATCGTCCAGCTGTTCCGCCATCGCGCACCCAGCGAGAGCGGTCGTCCGAAGAAGAACCGCACGCGCTCCATCCTCGCCACGATCGCGCTGATGATCGGCTGCATCGTCGGTGGGTATGCCTGGTCGGCGCTGCGCGCCGTGAGCGCCAAGGAAGAGCTCACGGCCACGCTGCAGGCCGAGTTCACGCGCCAGTTCGCCGAGTTCGCGGCCCGCCAGAGCCAGCAGTCCATGCATCCGAACGGCGGCGGCGGCGCGGCGGGTGGCTCCCTCATGACGGCCAACGGCGGCGCCGGATCGGCGGAGGCGCTGGCGCACCTGCCGCCCTGCCGCATCAGCCCGCAGACCGAGGACGCCGGCCCCACCGCCTGCAACGAGTCCCTGGCGCAGAGCGTCGCGCTCTGCGCGGTCGTGCCCGCGGGCGCCGAAACCCGCCAGCTCAGGCTGCAGGCGCGCGCGCCGCGCGGCGAGACTCCGTGGCTGGAACGCGAGGCCGGCGCCCCGACGCTGGGCAGCCTGCACATCGGCGCGGAGGCCGGCGAGGCGGTCAGCCCGGAAATGCGCTCGGTGTGCCTGGACGTGGCGAACTGGAGCGTCGAGGACGCGCTGGCCGTGCGGCTGATCGTCGACTACGCCTTGCCGCCGCCGCCCAGGCCCGAGCTCACCGCCGCCACGCCGGGCGGCGCAACGCTGAACCCGCCGCGCTAACTACTTCTTCGGCAGGTACAGGTCGGTGATCGTGCCTTCGAAGGCCTCGGCCGACAGCCCCACGGTCTCCGACAGCGTCGGGTGCGGGTGAATCGTCAGGCCGACGTCGGCCGCGTCGGCGCCCATCTCGATGGCGAGCGCCACCTCGGCGACCAGCTCGCCGGCATTCGGACCCACCATGCCGCCGCCCAGCACGCGGTGCGTGGCCGGGTCGAACAGCAGCTTGGTGAAGCCCTCGTCGCGACCGAGCGCCAGTGAACGGCCGCTCGCGGCCCAGGGAAACTGGCCCTTCTGGTACGCGACGCCGTCCTTCTTCGCCTCGGTCTCGGTGAGGCCCACCCAGGCGACTTCCGGATCCGTGTACGCCACGGACGGGATCACGCGCGCATCGAAATAGCTCTTGTGGCCCGCGGCGGCCTCGGCCGCGACCTTCGCCTCGTGCGTGGCCTTGTGCGCCAGCATGGGGCCGGGCACCAGATCGCCGATCGCGAACACGTGCGGCAGGCTGGTGCGCATCTGCCTGTCGACCGCGATGACGCCGCGATCGCTGACTTCGATGTCCGCGTTCTCCAGGCCGATGCGCCTGCCATTGGCGCTGCGGCCCACGGCCACCAGCACGCGATCGAAGGTGTCGTTGCGCTTGCCGTTCGCATCCTCGAACGTGACTTCGAGACCCGCGGCACCGGCCTTGCAGGCCGTGACCTTGGTGTTCAGCAGCACCTGCTCGTAGCGCGCCCTGAGGCGCTTTTCCAGCGGCCGCACCAGGTCCGGGTCCGCGCCGGGCATGAGCTGCGACGTCAGCTCGACCACCGAGAGCTTCGCGCCCAGCGCGGCGTACACCGTGGCCATCTCCAGGCCGATGATGCCGCCGCCGATGACCAGCAGGCGCTGCGGCACGCCGTTGAGCTCCAGCGCGCCGGTGGAATCGATGACGCGCGGATCGTCGGGAATGAACGGTAGTTTGATGGCCTCGGAGCCCGCCGCGATGATGCAGGACTCGAAGCGGATCTTCTCGGTCCTGCCATCGGCCCGCGCCACTTCCATGACGTGCGGACTGGCGAACTTGCCGGTGCCCTGCACCACTTCGATCTTGCGCTGCTTCGCGAGCACCGCAAGCCCGCCGACCAGCTTGCCGACGACCTTGTTCTTCCACCCGAGCAGCTTCGCGAGATCGATCTGCGGCGCGCCGAATTCGATGCCGTGCGCGCGCATCTCGCCGACTTCGTCGATGACCCGCGCCGCGTGCAGCAGTGCCTTGGAAGGAATGCAGCCCACGTTGAGGCAGACACCGCCGAGCATCGGCCAGCGCTCCACCAGCGTCACCTTGAGCCCGAGGTCCGCGGCGCGAAACGCCGCCGTGTAGCCGCCCGGACCGGCGCCGAGCACCAGCATCTGCGTCTCGCGGTCGTGCGGCACGTCGGGCTTCATCGGCTTGGCGGGACGCGTCACCGGCGGCGGCGCGGAACGCTGTGCCGCCGGCGCGGATTGCGGCGCCGGAGCCTGCGGCGCGCTCGTGCGGGCGGCGGGCACCGCAGCGGCCGGCGACGGCGCAGGCTGCGCCGCGGGCGCAGCGGCCGTGCCCTCGATGCGCGCGATCAGGCCGCCCTTGCCGATCTTGCCGCCCTTCTTGGCCAGCACCTCGAGCACCTTGCCGGCCGCCGTGGACGGCACGTCCATGGTCGCCTTGTCGGTCTCCAGTGTGACCAGCGGCGTGTCGACTTCGACCTGGTCGCCGGGCTTGATGAGCACGTCGACGATGGCGACCTCGTCGAAATTGCCGAGGTCCGGGACCAGAAGATCGATCCTGCTCACGACATGGCCCCGAGCAGGCCGTCCGGCTTCGCCAGCGTGTCGGCGAGGAACTTGGCGATGCGCGCGCCCAGCGCGCCGTCGATCACGCGGTGATCGTACGAGAACGACAGCGGCAGCATGAGCCGCGGCGCGAACTGCTTGCCGTCCCACACCGGCTTCATCGCCGAGCGGGACACGCCGAGGATGGCCACCTCGGGCGAATTGATGATGGGCGTGAACATGGTGCCGCCGATGCCGCCCAGGCTGGAGATCGTGAATCCCGCGCCCTGCATGTCGGCGCCGGGTAGTTTGCCCTCGCGCGCCTTGCCGCTGAGGTCCGCCAGCGCCTTCGCGACCGCGAACACGTCCAGCTTGTCGGCCGACTTGATGACCGGCACCAGCAGGCCGTTGGGCGTATCGGCCGCGAAGCCGACGTTGTAGAACTTCTTGAAGATGAGGTTCTGGCCGCCCTCGTCGAGCTGGCTGTTCAGCACCGGGAATTCGCGCATGGCACGCACCGCGGCCTGCACGATGAACGCCAGCGGCGTCACCTTGACGCCGGCCGCGGCCGCCTTGTCCTTGAGCGAGCCGCGCAGGCGCTCGAGCTCGGTGATGTCGGATTCGTCGAATTGCGTGACGTGCGGAATGTTGATCCACGCGGCCTGCAGGCGCGGCCCGGAGATCTTCTGCACACGGTTCAGCGGCTTGACCTCGATCGCGCCGAACGCCGACGGATCGGCGTAGTGCGCCTTGGGCAGGGCCGGCGCCGTCGTGGCCGCGCCGCCCGACATCACCAGCTTCACGAACGCCTTGACGTCGTCGAGCAGGATGCGGCCCTTCTCGCCGCTGCCGCGCACGCTGCCGAGATCGACGCCCAGCTCGCGTGCGAACTTGCGCACCGAGGGACTGGCATGCGC